>JAEXPB010000537.1 GCA_023438965.1 Bacillota bacterium
GCCATACTCATTGAAACAGGAGCCTGGCTGCAATCCGGTCGGCGTCTGGTTGCGATGCGGGATTTGGCAGAAATCATAGCCGTCAATGGGTTTCGTATAGGGTTTGGCCACCCGGACAATCAGCCGGTTTACTCGATCGGCATGGATCTGCGCCGTCACATCAAAAGCAAACGGATCCTCGCCGCCGCGGTGCGTTCCCACCAATTCCCCATTCACATAAACGGAGCAAAGAAAATCAGCCCGGGCCAAACGCAGAAGATAGAGCTCATCCGCCATGCGCTGCCGGTCAACCCGGAAACAATTCTCATACCAGGCAATGCCGAAGCAATCCGGCAAATATTGATGAACAAAGCCGGGGACATCAGCCGGAACCGCCCGGTCCTGCGGAATGCCGCATTGCGGCCAGTTCTCGGCCAGGCCGCGATTATCCGGATCATGAATCAGTTTCCAGCCGTCGGCAATCGTTTGGACCGGCGACGTCGCCATCATACCAGGCCGCTGGTCGTCGGGCCGAAGTCAGCCGCAAACACGGCCTGCCATTCCCGGCTGGCCCGATCGATCTCGTCCCGGTGGGGCATGGCCGGCGCGGTGCCGAAACGGGTTACCGACAGGCCGGCGACGATGCTGCCAAAGACAGCGGCCTGGAAGAAATCCCGGCCTTCGGCCAGCGCGGTCACCAAACCGCCGTTGAAAGCGTCACCGGCGCCGGTGGTGTCGATCGCCTCGACCGGGGCGATCGGGATATGCGCCTCCCGCCGGCCGTCATGGGCGTAAACACCGTTCTTGCCCCAGGTGATCACGACCTGCCGCACGCCTTTGCGGAAAAAGTATCCGGCGGCCGCCCGGCAATCGGCCAGGGTCCGGATCGGGATGCCGGTCAGGATCTGCGCCTCGACTTCGTTGGGAGTCACAATATCCACCATCGCCAGCAGATCATCATCGACGGGCTGCACCGGCGCGGTGTTCAGGACAACGGTCACGCCGCGGGCATGCGCATATTCGATCGCCTGGCGGGTGGCCGGCAGGTTGATCTCCAGCTGGGCCAACAGGATACCGGCGCCTTCGATGACCAACCGGGCCTTTTCGATTTCCGCGGGCAGGATGTTGTTGCAAGCGCCCGGTACAACCAGAATGCTGTTGGCGCTGGCATCGTCCACCATGATCAGGGCGGTGCCGGTCTCGATCGCTTCGTCCTGGAAAATATACTCCGAGAAGAGGCCTTCCTGTTGAAAATTCCGGATCGCCACCTCGCCGAACACATCCCGCCCGACCTTGGTGATCAGGGTAACCGCACCGCCGGCGCGCTTCGCGGCAACCGCCTGGTTGGCGCCCTTGCCGCCGGGCCCCATCTTGAACATCGACCCGATGACGGTTTCGCCCCTGACCGGCAGATGCGGCGCCCGGGAGGTCAAGTCGATGACGAAGCTGCCCAGCACGCAAATTGGCTTTTTATCCATGATGGTGTACCCCCGCAAGACAATATTGGCGCTTTATTCAGCCTTGGACAATGGCGATGCCGTTGCTCGTCCCGATGCGATCGGCGCCCGCGGCGACCATTGCCGCCGCGTCGGCAGCCGTCCGGACCCCGCCGGACGCTTTGACCTTGGCCCGGCCGGCTACTGTCGCCTTCATCAGGGCGACATCCTGGATTGTGGCGCCGCCGGTGCTGAACCCGGTCGATGTCTTGACGAAGGCCGCGCCGGCCTGCACGCTGAGCTCGCAAGCCCGGATCTTCTCCGGATCGGTCAGCAGGCAGGTCTCGATAATGACCTTGACGGCTGCCGGGCTGGCCGCCTGAACAACCGCCCGGATATCGGCCAGCACATAATCCCAGTTCTGATCCTTGATCGCCCCGATATTGATCACCATGTCGATTTCGTTGGCGCCGTTCCGGACGGCTTCCGCCGTTTCAAAGGCCTTGGCGGCGGTTGAGGCCGCTCCGAGCGGGAAGCCGACCACCGAGCAGGTCAGTACGCCGCTGCCAGCCAACAGGCTGGCAACCAGGGCCGTGTGGCAGGAATTGGTGCAGACCGAGGCGAACCGGTATTCGCGCGCTTCGGCGCAGATCCGCTTGACCGCTTCGGTTGTGGCATCTGCCTTCAGGATGGTATGGTCAATCAGCTTGGCGTAATCCATATTCATCTTCATCTTCTCCTTTGCATTTGGGCGACTGCGTGCGAGAACATCTCATCATCATTATACCGTACGATTCAACTCAGAAACAGGAAGCCGTATGACTTCGCCCGGCGTCAGCAGCAGCAGCCGGCACTTTGGCGCCAGCCGGGGGAAACAGTCGATGGCCTGCTGCGGATTGCCCAGATGCAGGGGGAAGGTCCAGAAATGATGGGGAATGCAGCAGCCGGCCTGCAGATCATCGGCCAGCCGCGCCGCCGCGCAGGCATCCAGGTTGCCGAAGGCGCCGTTGATCGGCAGCAGCGCCAGGTCCGGCCGGGCGGCGATGGCCGGCTGCAGCAGGTCCGGATTATAGGCCGTGTCGCCGGAATAGTAAATTGTATAAAAGCCGAAATCGAACAGGAAACCGAGGGCGTCCGGCGCCAGGTCGCCATGGTCGGCCGGCAGCGCCGTCACCCGAAAATCACCGAATCGCAGGGATTCGCCGCGGGCAACCGTCTGGATCTTCTGCGCCGGCACGCCTTCGTTGAGCGCGATCTGACGGCCGGCCGCGTTGATGAAAAGCCGGGTCGGCGGGTGATCCAGCAGCGGGCAGATCGCCTCGGTGTCCAGATGGTCACCATGCTCATGCGAGCAAAAGACATAATCGGCTACCAGGTCAGCCGGTGCAAACAAAGCCGGCGCCAGGCGTTTGAAACCATCGCCGTGCTCGCGCCGCAGCTGATGGTCGACACTGTCGGTCAGATAGGGATCAATGACAATCGTGCTGCTCGCCGTCTTGATCAGAAAGCCGGCCTGGCCAATCCAGGTCAGGGCCAATTGGTTTTCCGGCACTGTCAGCTCGCGCCAGGAATCGATAAAAGCCATCGTTCTGTCTCCTCGTTAAAATTGATGCAGGCCAAGGCCGGCCACATCGTGCGCGGCCTCCATCAGTATTTCGCTGACCGTCGGATGCGGGTGCACCGCGGCGGCAACCTCTTCAACGGTCGATTCCAGGTTCATCGCCAGACCCATTTCCATGATCAGGTCGGTGGCACGCGGTCCCATCAGATGCGCGCCCAGGATTTCGCCGGTCTTCTGGTCGGCGATGAGCTTGGCGAAGCCTTCCCGCTCGCCCATGATCAGCGACCGGCCATTGGCCCGCACCGGGAAACGGCCGATTTGAACGGCTCTCCCCTGCTGGCGGGCAGCCGCCTCGGTCAGTCCGACCCAGGCAATCTCCGGGCTCGTGTAGACGCAGGCCGGAATCCGGCTGGACTGGAAGGTCTGCCGGCCGCCAGCCGCATTGGCCGCGGCAACCAGCCCTTGCGCCGAAGCGGCATGGGCCAGCTGGATCCGGCCATTCACGTCGCCGATCGCATAGATGCCCGGGATAGCCGTTGCCATCCGGTCGTCAACCGCGATGGCGCCCCGGTTCGTCGGCAGGCCAATCTGTTCGAGGCCCAGGTGCTCGGTATTCGGGCGGCGGCCGGTCGCCAGGATGATCCGGTCGGCCGCGGCTTCCCTGGTCTGGCCTTGAGTCTCGAATCGGCAGACCGCGGTCTGGTCGGGCAGCGATTGCAGGGACAGGACTTTGGCGCCGGTATGGATGGCTACGCCTCTTTGCGTCAGGGACTGGCGCAGTGCGGCAGCGATTTCGGCGTCCGCGCCCGGCAGCAGCTGATCCAGCATCTCGATCAGGACCACCGACTTGCCGAGCTGGTTGAACAAGGTTGCGAACTCGACGCCGATGACGCCGCCGCCGATAATGATCACCCGTTCCGGGCATTCAGGCAGGGTCAGGACCGCGTCACTGTCCAGGATACGGTCCCCGTCGCTGCCGGGGATCGGCGGCCGGGCGGGTCGGGACCCGGTGGCCAGGATGATCTGGCCAGTCCGGATCCGGTCGGGGGCGGGTCCCGGCGAGCCAGCTGCGCTGCGAACTCCAGTCAGCTGAATCGTCTGGCGGTCCACCAGGCTGCCGTGTCCCGGCAGGATGGCTCCGCCGTGCTTTTTGACCAGGGATTCGACGCCGCTGCGCAGTTGCCGGACGACAGCTTCTTTGCGGGCCATGATTTGCGCGAAATCAAATCCGGCCGTCTCAGCCAGGATGCCGAAATCATGGCAATGCCGGATGGATTGGTATAGATCGGCGGCATGCAGCAGGCACTTGGTCGGTATGCAGCCGCGGTTCAGGCAGGTGCCGCCCATTTCCCGTTCCTCGATGACCGCGACTTTCATCCCAAGCTGCGCGGCCCGGATAGCAGCCACATAACCGCCCGGCCCGCCGCCGATAATCGTCAGATCGTAATCCATCGTTGCTCCTTGATATACCTTTTGCCGCGCTTGAATCACAGCAGCAGCAGAGGTTCCTGCAACAGTTGCTTGATACGCTGCAGGAAACGCGCGGCCGGCGCGCCGTCGATGATCCGGTGATCGTAAGTCAGGCTCAGCGTCATGATCGGCCGGATCACGACGGCATCAGCGCGAACGACCGGCGTCTTTTCGATCTTGCCCACGGCCAGGATCGCGCTTTCCGGCGGATTGATGATCGCCGTGAATTCGTCGATATCAAACATGCCCAGATTGGTAATCGTGAATGTACCGCCGCGCAGGTCGTCCGGCTGCAGCAAGCCCTGCCGGGCCCTGGTGATCAGCATCTCCGCGGCGGTCGCAATATCGCGCAGCGCGAGCCGGTTCGCGCCGGTCAGGACCGGAACGACCAGGCCGTCGTCCAGCGCCACGGCAACGCCGATGTTCACCTCCGGATTCAGCCGGATGCCCTCCGGCGTCAGGGTCGCGTTCAGAATGGGAAAATCCGCCAGGGCTCTGGCCACGACCTTGATCAGTAAGTCGGTGTAGGACACCTTGATGCCGGCCGCCTTGAACTGCTCGCGCAGTCTGACGACTTCGCTCATGTCCACTTTCAGGCGATGATTGGCCTGGGCCATTTCCTGCAGGCTCAGCTTCATGCGTTCGGCGATCGCCTTGCGCATGCCGGTCAACGGAATCAGCGGGCTGCCGGCGGCTGGCGCCGGTGCATGCTCAGCCGCAGCCGGATCAGCCGGGGCGGCAGTGCGGGCCGCCAGGCTGACCTCGACATCCGCTCGGGTGATCTTCCCGCGATTGCCGGTACCGGTCACCGCAGCGAGCGGAACATCATGCTGCGCCGCGAGCTTGGCCGCCAGCGGCGTGACCCGGGGTGGCGCGGGCATCGCAGCCAGCCGGGTCTGCACATCCCGCTCCACGATCAAACCTTCCGGGCCGGATCCGGTCAGACTGCCCAGCTCGATGGCCTGTTCGGCAGCCAGGCTGCGGGCGCGCGGCGTGGCAAAGATCCGGGGCGGACCGGCAACCGCTTCGCCGGGATCGCCGATCAGGGCAATCGGCTCCGTGATCGGCACGGTTTCGCCTTCCTGGCGCAGGATCTGCAGGAGAATGCCCGAGGCCGAAGCCATGATTTCGATGCTCAGCTTGTCGGTCTCCATGATGAAGAGCGGCGCGCCGGCCTCTACCGGCTGACCCTCCCGGACCAGCCACCTGGTGATCATGCCTTCGGTCATTTGCAAGCCCTGTTTGGGCATGATGACTGTCGTCGCCATCGGTCAGCCCTCCTGCCGGTAGCAGACCGTCCGAACGGCGGCGAGGATGTCCTCCTCCTGCGGAACGACGGCTTTTTCCAGGCCAAGGTTGAATGGCAGCGTGCAGGACTTGGCGCCCAGCCGCAGCACCGGGGCGTCCAGGTACCGAAAGGCCTTCTCCATGATCAGCGCGGCGATCTCGGCGCCGATGCCGCCGGTCTTGTGGGCTTCATGCACGACGATCGCCCGGCCGGTCTTCCGGACGGATTCCAGGATGGTCGCCTCATCGAGCGGGTTGATCGTCCGCGGATCGATCACCTCGGCGCTGAGGCCCTGCTCAGCCAGTTTGGCCGCCGCCGACACTGCCAGACCGACATACCGGTGTGTCCCGATGAGGGTCACATCCTGCCCGGACTGCACGATCCTGGCCTGGCCGAAGGGC
>JAEXPB010000259.1 GCA_023438965.1 Bacillota bacterium
TCCCGATCCATTCCGCGATCATCCCGCTCTACATGATGGTCGGCCGCTGGGGTCAATACAATAACCTGGGCGTTCTGGGCATCATCTACGCCGCGTTCCGGATACCGATCTCGATCTTCATCCTGGAAGGCTTCATGAGTTCCCTGCCCCGGGAGCTCGAGGAGTGCGCGTTCATCGACGGCTGCTCGGTCCGCAAATTATTCATGAAAATAACCGTTCCCCTGTCCAAGGACGGCATCGTCACCATTTCGATCCTGACCATCCTGGCCAACTGGAACGAACTGCTGGTCTCCATGCTGCTGCTCAGCAAGCCGGAAAAGAAAACGCTCCCGATCGGCCTGATGGGGTTCATCACCGAATTCAACTCCGAGTACACGCAGTTGGCAGCCGGCATCATGATCGCCATCATCCCCAGCATTCTGTTCTACATCTTTGCCCAGGAGAAAATCGAAAAAGGCATGATTGCCGGTGCGATCAAAGGATAAGGCGGCACAGGAGGCACGACCCATGAAAGTCACCAAAAACAATATGGCCACGATCCTGCTCTTCCTGATCCCGGGATTCGTGCTTTATTCCTATCTGGTTCTCTACCCGATCGGCCAGGCCTTCGTCATGAGCACCTTCAAATGGCGTTCCCTGGCGTCCAGCCGCTTTGTCGGCCTGGACAACTACACCTCGGTCCTGGCCAGCTCCGAATTCTGGAAAGTCTTGAAAAACACGCTGATTTTCATGGCTTCCACCACCGCCCTGCAGGTGATCATCGGCTTCACGCTCGGTTATATGGTTTACCTGCAGCTCAGGCACTACCGCATTTTCAAGATCCTCTACTTCATCCCGACCGTCCTGCCGTCCGTCGCCGTCGGCTTCATCTGGAGCTACATCTATAGCCCGGCCATGGGCTTGCTCAAGCCCTTCCTGGTCTTCATCGGCCAGGGCGCGGCCTATGTGCCGCCGCTGTCGACGCCGGGCATGGCCCTGATCGCGGTCATTATCGCCCAGACCTGGAATTCGTGCGGCATCCAGGTCATCCTGTTCAATTCCGGCTTCATGAACATCCCGGAAGAAGTCATCGAAAGCGCCACCCTCGACGGTGCCAAAGGCTGGCGCATGATCTGGCACATGATCATCCCGCTGTCCTGGGACATCATCAAGATGGTCATCATCCTCCAGACCGTCGGCGCGCTCCGTTCCTTCGACCTGGTCTACATCATGACCGGCGGCGGGCCCAACCACTCGACCGAGCTGCTGCCGCTCCACCTCTTTGTCAACGCCTTCCAGAACTTCAATATCGGCTACGGCAATGTCGTCGCGGTGATCATCTTCGTCCTGGCCATGAGCATCACCATCGTGATGCGCAAGGTCATGGAACGCGACACCCTGGACTGAAGCGCCGACCTGCGCCAGGCCGATGCGGGCCGCCACGCGAGCCGTCCAAACGGCATGGCCTTCTTTCCCCTTGCGTTGTGATCCACATTAAAATAACAAAAAGGCAGGTTTATTCCCATGATGACAAACGATGAACTGATTGTTGAACTGAGAAAGTACCGCTGCGCCGATCTATCCGACGGCATGGACGCCATCGGCCTGGTCAACAAAGGCACGATGAATCCGGACATGCGCCCCTTGCGCCCCGGCATGGAATTCAAGGGCTTCGCCTACACCGTCCAGCTGCTGCCCAAGCAGGGCTCGGTCAAGGCCTGCCAGAGCCTGGACGAATGGCGCGCCGAGCTCGGTCAGGGCTGCAATGACATCTATGAATTCGTCAATGGCATTACGACCGAAACGGCCAAAAACATGGTCGTCGTCATCGACATGGGCGGCATCCCCGCCGGCGTCTGGGGTTCAGAAATCGCCATGAACACGATGATCCGGGGCATTTCCGGCGCGGTGATCGACGGCGGCTGCCGCGATTCATATGAGACGAACCTGGAGCAGGCCAACGTCTTCTGCACCAGACGCACGTTCAACCACGCCTACGGCCGCGTCCAGCGCGGCACGATCAACCAGCCGGTCCGCTGCGCCGGCGTCGTGGTCAATCCCAGCGACATCATCTGCGCCGACGACGACGGTGTCCTGGTCATCCCCCGCGACCGTGCCGAAGAAGTGATCCAATTCGCCAAAATGCAGCTCGATGACGATATCCAGACCCGTTCCGCCCATTACCGGAAACTGGGCTACGCCCCCGACGCGACGCTGGAGCGGAACAAATAACGCCACACCTTGTCAGGAAAGGATCAAGCCATGATCGCATTACAGAAAACAGAAAGCAAACCCGGTGGCCAGTTCGTCGAGGTACCGGTTCCGGCTATCGGCGAACACGACCTGCTGGTGCAGGTCAAGGCAACCGCAATGTGCAAATCGGATATCGAAGTGATCGAATGGAGCCCGCTGGTGGCCTCGTCCAATCTGCGCACGCCGTTCACCATGGGCCATGAGTTCGCCGGCATCGTCGTTCAGGCTGGCCGGCTGGTCCGGAATTTCCAGCCCGGCGACAAAGTGGCCGGTGAAACGCATATCCCCTGCGGCACCTGTCATGAATGCCGGACGGACAACCAGCATATCTGCACCAACCACATGGGCGTTCTCGGCCGCAATACGGACGGCAGCTTCGCCGAATACATCCGACTGCCGGAAATATCGGCGATCAAGCTCGATCCGGCAGCCGACCTGGTCGAGATGTCGCTGCTCGAGCCCCTGGCCACCGCGCTGCATGCTCTGCAGAAGGCGCAGGTCAGCGGCCGCGTCGTGGCGATCCTGGGTGTCGGCACCATCGGCCTGATGGCCTGCGAACTGGCCAAAGCCCTCGGCGCGGTCCAGATCATCGCCATGGACATCAACGATGACCGGCTGGCTTACAGCCGCCAACTCGGTGCCGACCGGACGGTCAACGGGCGGACAGACGACCTGATCGCCGCGGTCAAGGCCGCAACCGGCGGCCGCGGCGCCGACTGCATCGTCGACTTCACCGGCAATGTCCGGGTAATCAACCAGGCGATCGACGCGCTGCGCACCGCCGGCGACCTGGTCCATGTCGGCATGGTCGGCGGCGAGATGGTCATCCCGGGCTACATGTACCGGGTGGTCTACCGCGAGCTGAAAATCACCGGCCTGTTTGGCCGCCACATGTTCAAGACCTGGGAACAGCTGATGACCCTGCTGCAGAACGGCAAAGTCGACCTCAAGCATTATGTCGGCCAGGTGCTGCCGCTCGCGGAATATGAGACGGCGGTCAGCCAGTTCAACAACCTGCTCGGTCGGGCCATCCTGATCCCTTGATTCTTTGATCCTGGCCTATCAGCCACCGGACCGCAGCCAGAAAGGATGCCAAAAGCCATGCCTGAAATGTTTAGTTATCCGCCGGAAGTGTCGATTTTCGAAGTTGGCCCGCGCGACGGCCTGCAGCCGGAGCCGATCTTCATTCCCACCGCGCAGAAGATCGAGCTGGTCAATCGGCTGACCGCCGCCGGCTGCCGCAAAATCGAAGTGACTTCCTTCGTCCATCCCAGATGGGTCCCGCAGATGGCCGACGCCAAGGACGTTTTTGCCGCGATCGAGCAGAAGCCGGGCGTCGTCTACAGCGCGCTGATCCCGAACCTGAAAGGCCTGGAGCTGGCCATTGCCAGCGGTCTGACCGAAGTCGTCACCATCATGAGCACCAGCGAAAGCCATAATCAGAAAAACCTGAACAAGAGCCGGGCGGAGTCGCTGAAGGAGATCGAAGCGATCAACCGGACGGCCCGCGCGCACGGCGTCCGGGTACGCTCCTATATCGCCACCGTGTTCGGC
>JAEXPB010000388.1 GCA_023438965.1 Bacillota bacterium
CTCGGTGAGCGTCCGATAAAGCATGCGATAAAAATCCAGGGTCATGTTGCCGAATGAATTGACGACTATTTTCGTTTGATCATCCGCTCTCCATTTTTCCTGGTGCCAGACCAGCTGCTCCGAGCAATAAGCCGGTTGCCCATCCGCGTCGGACAGCGGTTCGAGGATCAGCGGGCGCGGCGGATTTTCATCCGGCAAATAATATTTCCAGTCGATTTCCTCGGTCGTGCCCTTGAGCCCGCCGCGGGTGCCCTGGATCTGGTAGGTAAAGCAGGGATAGGCGCAGCAGGAGGAGATCTCCAGATCGATGACCGGGTGGCCGCGACCGGATAACAGCAGCTTGACATAGTCCTCGGCGTCGCCGGCAGTATTGGCCCGATCCATGAAGCAGCGCACTTCCGGCATATCCTCGCCGCCAAACAGCTGCAGGGCCTGGTCCAGCGGATGTGGGCCGGTATTCAGCAGGTTGCCGCCGTTGAACCGCTGGACGCATTGCCAGTCCCAGCGTCGGGCGTAGTTGTTGAAGGCGATGCTGATCTGCACGATCCGGCCCAGCCGGCCGGAAGCGATGATGTTCTGAACCTGTTGGAAGTAGGGCGCATAGCGGGATTGCTGGAAGATCGCGAACACCTTGCCGGATTCCCGGGCGGCCGCGATCAGCCGGTCGACTTCCGCGGCCCGGCGGGCCAGCGGTTTTTCACAGAGCACATTAAAGCCGGCCCGCAGCAGGATCTCGGTGATCTCCGCATGCCGATAACTTGGTGTGCAGTTGACAATCAGGTCGAGATCGGTGCGCCCGAGCAATGCTTCATAACCGGCGAAAGCTTCGCAGCCCAGGGCGGCGACGGCATAAGCCCGGCGTTCCGGCAACGGGTCGACCACGGCGACGATCTGGAAATGTTCACGGTCATTCATCAGGTTCTGGGCATGAATCCGCCAGCCGCTGCGGCCCTGGCCCAGGATGGCGATTCTGATCGGTGGCATGGCAGCTCCTCCTTGTGCTTTTGGCACAGATGTTATCCTAATCCTCAGGATATCAGTCCGGCTGCGGCGCGGCATTCATTTTTATCCGAAAAACCGGTACTTTTGTCCAGAACGCATGGTATCATGGTGACAGTACCCATACGCCCGGCAAGCGGAGAGGAGCTCAAATAATGGCCGATGATGACTATGGCATGAACGATCCAACGGATGCCGCTGCACCGCCGCTGTTGACCGCCCGGACCCAGATCCGCGATTATCCGTTCAAAGCCTATTGCCTGCAGGATCAATTGGCGAACACGGCTTTCCATGCGCACGATTATCTCCAGATCTGGTATGTCCGGTCCGGCAGCTGCCGGCACCAGATTGCCGACCGCAGCGCCCGGCTGAAAGGCGGCAGCATCTTCGTCCTGCCCCCTTTCGTGCCGCATCGGGTCAGCACCGCCCGCGGCGAGCCGGTAGAGATCATCGGCTGCGAATTCACCGCCGGTTTCCTGAATGCCGATCTGCCGGAGCGATTCACCAGCTCTCCGCTATTCGACTACGCGTATCTGGAACCGTTCCTGATGCCGGCCGGCGAGGTCAATCCCGGTCTGCCGCTCGATCCTGCCGCTTGCGAAGCCATGGAGGTGATTTTCCAGGAATTGCTGCTGGATTACCGCAGCAAGCCGGCTTATTTTCAATTAAGCATCAAGGCCAATGTACTCAAACTATTGGCTCGATTAGCCCGCCTGCTCGGTGAGACCAATCCCGGCCAGATTCGGCGGCAAGACCGGAAGAACCGCGATTCGCTGGCCGCCGCGCTGGCGTATATTCATCAGAATTATAGCCGGGAGATCTACAACCGTGATCTCTGCAGCATCTCGCTGATGTCACGGACGGCTTTCGCGGCGGCATTCCGGCACCTGACCGGCCAAACCCCGGTCGATTATATCAATTGCCTGCGGATCCAGAAAGCGCAGGCGCTGCTGGCCGACCGCAGTCTGAATATGACGGACATCTGTTTCCAGGCCGGCTTCAACGATGTGTCCTATTTTGCCCGGGTGTTCCGTAAGGTGACCGGCCGGTCGCCGCGGGCTTATCGGGAACAGCTGGCGGAATAGTACGGCATATCTCAGTTTTCCCGCAGCCTGCCTGCTGCGCAGGGTGGGCTGCGCCGAAATGATGCAGCAACTGGTCTTTCCCACAGGCTTTTTGGGCGCTTTCTCCCGCTGCGCGGGCTGTCTGCCCGCGGCGCTTCGCGCCTCTTGGCAGGGGAAACCCTGCCTTCAAGTCAGACAGCAGCGCCTGAAAAGCCTGCCTGCTGCGCAGGGTGGGAAAGACCAGTTCATAATTGTTCGCATTTCTGATGCAATCTGTCAAAGGAAATAGGGTATAATTGACCCGATTATGACATACAGAAAGGGCTTTTCCTATGAATACAAGATCTGGCTCCACGATCCTGAAAAAGGCGGCAGCGACCCTCCTCAGCGTGATCCTGCTGGCCGCGGCACTGGCTGGTTGTTCCGGCAACAATAGCACGAAGTCAACCACGACGGCCGGATCCGGCGCCACTGCCAGTACGGCGTCCCTGCCGACCTGGCAATATGAAGTCGCCGATGGCAAAGCCACGCTAAAGGCTTACAACGGGCAGGACAAGGATGTCGTCGTCCCGGACAAGTATGAGAACGCGCCGGTCACCGCGATCGGCGACGGCGCCTTTGGCGAGAACACCACGGTTCTCACGGTCAAGCTGCCGGCGACCGTCACGACGATCGGCGCCCAGTCTTTCTATGGCTGCACCGCCCTGACCGGCATCGACTTGCCGGCTGGCCTGACCTCCCTGGGCGAAGGCGCCTTCTACCAGTGCACTGCGCTGGCCGCGCTGGATATCCCGAAGAGCGTGACGGAAATCGCCGACTATGCCTTTGCCGGCTGCACCGCCTTGACGAAACTGGATTTGCCGGCCAGCATCACCAAAATCGGCATCAGCCTGTTCGCCGGCTGCACGGGCTTCACGTCCTACACCATCCCCAGCCAGATCACCGCGATTGGCGAAGGCGCTTTTTATGAATGTACCAATCTGAAGAGCGTGACCATTCCGGAGACCGTCACCACGATCGATGCTTATGCCTTCGGCAGCACCGGTCTGAGCGAGATCAAGCTGCCGAAAGCGATCACGACCCTCAGCGAAGGTTTGCTGACCAATTGCCCCAACCTGACGACCTACACGATACCCAGCCAGGTCACCTCACTGGGCAACGGCGTTTTCCTCGAATGCGCCAATCTGAAGAATGTCACCATTCCGGAAACGGTCACCACGATCGGCGAGCATGTCTTTGCCAGCTGTCCGGTCCTGACCGGGGTCAAGCTGC
>JAEXPB010000014.1 GCA_023438965.1 Bacillota bacterium
TGCTGGCGTCGGCGGCATAATCGCCGTACCAGGCCCAGATGATGCCATATTGCTCGGCCGCCCGGTAGGCACGGACCCGATAGCGTTCCGGCACCGGCGTGTTCCGCCCGTTGGCGGGGATTTCGCAGACCTGGCCGGAAGGATCATAAGCGAAGCCGTGAAACGGGCAGCGCAGCCGGTCGTGATCATTTTCACCCAGGCTGAGGGCCGCGCCGCGGTGGCAGCACTGGTCGGCCAGACAGCAGATCTGGCCATTGGATTGGCGCCAGAGCACCAGGCGTTCGCCAAAGCGGGTAACTCCGACAGGTTTGTCGCCCTGCAATTCACCGGCATCAAGAATGCCGTACCATTGGTTCCTGATCATACAAACGGCCTCCAGGCTCAGCAGCTTAAGCTTATTATATACTTTATCATGCCGGCGGCTGTTTGCAATCGGATTTGGCGGGTATTTCCTATTTTTTGCTGCGCTGCAGCCAGGCTGCCTGAAGGTCCCGCCAGTTGCCGGCGATAACCGCTGGCGTGATGGTGCCATTGACCTGCGACACCTCATACAGGAAAGGACCTTCGTAACCAGTAGCGGATAATGCGCTGATGACTTCCGGCCAATCGATAATCCCCAGGCCGGGAAGCCAATGTCGTTCGTTGATGTTATCATAATCCGAAATATGGGTGGTCGTGATCCTGGATCCGACCTGGCGAATAAAATCCTGGGGTGTCTCTTGCAGCAGGTGGTTGACATCACAACAGATACTCACATTGGCAAGCCCATCGACCAACATCATGATCTCACCCGCCGTATTGCCCAGGCAGGTGCGCGGCAAGCACTCGGCAGCAATCCGGATGCCCATCCGGGCAGAACTGGCGGCCAGGATTTCCAGAGACTCCCGGCAAGCCAGGATGCGGTCCGGACGCTGCGCACCATCCAGCGGTTCATAGCTGGGATGAATTACAGCTTGCTGCGGTTCAAGCACGGCGGCCTGCTCGATCAACCCGATCTGATTCTGAATGATTTTCTGCCTGGATGACCTGTCCAGATCGGAAACATCCCACTCCCAACCAAAAGGCAGGTGAATCGAAGCGGCCTTGAGTCCGGCATTCTGAAGTCTCTGCTTCAGGCTGGTGCAAAATACGCCGATATCGGTCAAGGACAGGGTTTCCATGCCATGCCGAAACAGGAGAATCTCCAGGCCATCAATACCGGCTGCGCTGCATTGGGTCAGCTCAGCTTCATCCAGGGACGGAAGCAGGCAGGCGGAAAGACATACTGGCCATTGCTCCGGCTGAGTATTCCTGGTTGTCTGGATGTTGTCCCTGGTTTGAATGATTTTCTCCATACGAATGCTTCCTCCAATTTTTATGATCGCTTCTGCCGGCGGAAATCGCTGGGCGTCCGTCCTTCGATCTTCCGAAACAGATCGCTGAAATAGCGAATGTTCTCATAGCCTACAGCAGCGGCAATTTCGTAAATATTCCGGTCGGTGGTCAGCAGTAATTCTTTGGCTTTCTGGATGCGAACGCCGGTGATATAGTTCATGAAAGTTTCACCGGTCTTTTTACGGAACAGCTGGCTGATATAGAACGGATTCATATAGAATTGGCGCGCAATATCGTCCAAATTCAGATTGAGATTGCCGCTGTCCAGAATGTACCGCTTGATCTCTTCAATCACGTTCTTGTTGGCTGCAGAGCCTTGCGCCATCCGGATCCGGATGATCGCATCCACAAAAGCCGTGACATAGTGCTTCAAATCCTCGATTTTATCATATTGCATGATCTTCCAGAGGGGGACGCCATTCTCGCTGATGATATCCTCGACATTGACTTGAATGCCGCTCAGGCTGCGCATGGTTACCAGCAGGATGTTCAGGAATTCCAGCTGGATGCCCAGCGGTGTCAGGTTTTTCTGACGCAGCAGCTCGTTGAACAAATAATCGACGATTGCCCGGGTTTGCTCCGGCGAACCGCTTTGGACATGGTTTTTCAGCTTGAGGACCAGATCCTCGGCATTGCCGATCAGCCGCGACGGGGTATGTTCGATATCCTGGTAAAAAATGATGCTGTTTGGTTCTTTAATAATCTTGAAACTCAAGGCAAAGCAGGCTTGTTCAAAAGAAATGGCCAGATTCCGGATGTCCTCCTGCGCTTTGCCGACGCCGACTGTTGTCTGGGCTACGCCTTGTTCGATCAGGTATTCACGGATCTGCCCCACCAGGTTGTGATACCGAGTCGGGTCGGACAGCTCAGGATGGTTGATGATCAACACGGATTTCTGGTCATTGTACCGGAAATAGAATCTGAATGCGCTATCCTCCTGGCACTTGAACAGGCCGGCCATCTGTCGTGCGGTCAGGCGCGCCTGCTCGCGGGGCTGGTCGCTCAGGTCAAAGACCAGGCAGGCAAACTGGCCGGTGCACAGTTGGATATCCAGCATTTTGAGCATCCGCTGGATCTCCTGGTCATCATCGAAGCAGTTGCCGACAATTTCCCGGAGCGCATTATCGCGCATGATCTGGTTGCTGGTTTCCTGGCGCTTCCGGTCGGCCTCAATTTCCGCAATGACATTTTGCAGGCAGCGAATCAGGTCCTTTTCCTCAACCGGCTTCAAAACATAGGAACGAACGCCGAGATCGATGCCTTGCTGGGCGTATTCAAAACTGGAATAACCGCTCAAGATGATGAAGCGCGCCTGGCTTTCCATTTCCCTCAGGCGGGCCACCATGGCCAGCCCGTCGATATGCGGCATCCGGATATCGGTGATAATGATGTCCGGCTGCAGCTCCAGGGCCAAGTCAAGGCCTTCGCGGCCATCGGCACCGGTGCCCACGATCCGGCAATTCAAGGCGTCCCAATCGATCAGAACCTGCAGCCCCTTAACGATATTCAACTCGTCATCGACAATCAGAACCTTGTACATTCATGCTCCTTTGATGCTGGGCAAAAATAGTTCGATGACCGTACCCTGCCCTTCGGTCGACAATACCTGGAGATAATACGGTTCGCCAAACAGGAGTTTGATCCGGCTGCTGATATTGCGCAGGCCAATCCCGCTGTCCTCCGGCATCTCGATCGCCGCCGCAAGGCTGCGTGTGATTTCATCGAGCCGGGCCGCTGGTATACCCGCGCCATTGTCCTTGAAACGCAGCAGGATCTGGTCATCCTGGATCGTCCCGCTGATTTCGATTGCGCAGTCATTGGTTTTTTCGGCAAAACCGTGGATCAGGCTATTTTCCACAATCGTCTGGAAGGTCAGCTTGAAAATTCCGGAATCGAGTATGGCTTCGTCCAGATTGCATTGCAGGCAGAACCGGTTATCATAGCGGATGTTCTGCAGTTCGATGAAAGCCCGCGCGTGCTCCAGTTCCTGGCGGATGGGAACAATATCCTGCGTGTTCGACAATGAGCTGCGGAACAGTTTGCCCAGGCTCTTGATCATCGAAGCGGTTTCCTGGTCGTGATTCAAGATTGCTTTCATGCGGATCGATTCCAAAGTGTTGTACAGGAAGTGCGGATTGATCTGATTCTGGAGCGCTTGCAGCTGAGCTTGCTTCGCCCGCAGTTGGGCAGCATATTCGCGGTCGATCATCGTTCGGATCTTGTCGATCATGAGATTGAAGCTGACGGCCAGGCTGCCAATCTCGTCCCGGCTGATAATCCTGGCTTGCACACCGAGATCACCTTTTTCAACCGTCTCCATGTCGCGCTTGAGGCTCTTGACCGGACGTGTGATATAGAAAGAGAGCCAGATCGAAATGATGATGATCAGGCCAATGCCGATGATCGACAGGACCAGGGTCGCTTGCTGGAAGTTGATAATCTGATGGTACAGGACCCGTTCGGGTACAATAATGAAAATGAAGAGTTTGGTATATTCGGAGCGGTTATGTATTTCAACGAAACGTTCTGAGCCGATCATCATCGTGCTCATGCTTTTTTCGAGCTTGACCAGGCTAGTCAGGTCAACGGCGCCCTGATCTGCTTCAGTATCGAAAATGGCTTTGCCGTCCTGGTCGGTGGCGATGATTCGGGTCTGAAAATCCGCCTGGTTATCCTCACTCCTGGTTAATTGCAGCAGATTCTGGTAATCGACATCAAAAATGATCGTCCCTAAAACACGACCTAATTCATCTTTGATCAGTTTGCCGGTCGAAACCACGATTTGGGTCTGATTATTGCCATAGACATTATAAGTTTGCTGGTGTGCCGCGGAGATAACCAGAGCATTTTCATTAGCCTGGATCTGTTGGAACCAGTCTTGCGCCATCAGGTCCTCCTTGCGGATCAGCTGTTCATACTTGCCGATGCTGAAAAAATCCCCGCTCGCCGTCAGGATCATGATCGTGTTGACATCGGGTTTCTGGGTCAGAAGCTGGAAGAGGTAATTGTTGATATCTTTATAATAGGTCATTTTCTCAACCGGGCTGAACATTTCGTTATACTTCAGCAGTTGCATGAATTTGTAATCGACCAGGCTTTTGTTCATCATCCGTTCGATTTCGTTAATGTAATTGTTGATGCTGATATTGATCTGATCCGCGTACAGCCGGATATATTTGACCGAAGACTCCTCAATATCCTTGCGGGCGCGCACGTAGAGCGTATTGACGATCAAGATGGGGATGATGACCAGCACCAGATAGCTCAGGATGAGCTTGGTCTGCAATCGCCTGTTGCGCCAGTTGTTTTGCAGGGATTTGCGAAGGATCATGGCCGCCAAGCCTCCAGGATTTGAACCACCGGTTATGCCGTTATTATATCAGATATCGGCAGGCCTGCCTTCAACCTTACCTGCCGGCGAACATAGAAGAAGCTGACAGCCAGGGCAATGGCCGTCAGAACCCAGG
Organism: Bacillota bacterium; assembly: GCA_023438965.1. Lineage (GTDB taxonomy): Bacteria > Bacillota > Clostridia > Saccharofermentanales > UBA5734 > UBA8949. Next base: position 4,842 of record JAEXPB010000014.1, read on the forward strand.
TGACCGGGTAGCACAGGAACAGCATGACCACCGTGGGCTTCCAGGCAAAGAAAGTGACCAGCCAGACGATGCGCATCAGGCAGGCGCCCGTCAGCGTGCAGATCATCGGCAGGACCGAATAGCCCATGCCGCGGATCAGGCCGGGCAGGACAACCAGGACACCGCAGGCAAAATAGGCGGCCATCATGATATTCAACCGCAGCATGCCCAGCTCGATGACCACCGGGTCGGTCGTGTACAGGGATACCAATGGCCGGCTGAACAGGACCATCGCGCCGCCCAGCAGCAGCCAGGTGGCCAAAACGAGGACCATAAACGCCTTGGCGATGGCATCAATGCGCGCATATTTCCGGGCGCCCATATGCTGGCCGGTAAAGGTGACCGCGGCAATGTAATAGGCGTTCATGGTCGTGCTGATGAAGCCTTCAATGTTCCGGGCCGCTGAATTGGCCGCTACCAGCGTCGAGCCAAACGAATTGACCGCCGACTGGATCAGCACATTGGAG
>JAEXPB010000034.1 GCA_023438965.1 Bacillota bacterium
GGCTGATCCGGCTCGCGACCGGACGCATCCTGCTGCCGGCCAATTTCCACCGCATGACCGGCGAGGATCCGCTGGACTGGTCGAGAATTGACCTGCGCGGCATTCCCTGCGTCTTCTATTCCGATGATGACGGCATCAGCTGGCAGGATACCCCGGGACCTTTCGTCACCCTGACCCATTCGACGCCCGGCCTGCAGGAATCCGGTGTGGTGGAATTGAGGCCCGGCATTGTCTGGCAGTGGATGCGGACCGACCGCGGCTGCCAGTATGAATCCCTGTCCGCCGACAATGGTCTGACCTGGACCATGCCGTCACCTTCGCGCTTCACATCGCCCTGCTCGCCCATGTCCCTGAAACGACTCCCCGACGGGCGCCTGCTGGCGGTTTGGAATCCCGTCCCTGTCTACAATGGCCGGCCGGCCGGCACATACAGCGGCCGGACTTCCCTGGCGCTGGCGGTCAGCCGGAACCACGGCCGAAACTGGACCGAGCCGGTCCTGATCGAAGATGATCCCAATCTGAACTACTGTTATATAGCGATCCACCCGACGACCCAGGACGTCCTGCTCGCCTATTGCGCCGGCAGCGACCAGGTTATCCGCCGGTTGCCGCTGGATTTGCTGCCCTGACCTGAAACCTTTGCTCTGGAAAGGAGATCCCATGCAACCGATCGGCAATATTACTCTCGATCTCAGGCCGGGCGCCGGCAATCCCCGTAATAGCGAAGGGGCCTTTCTGACCCTGCCGGATCTGTCCATCCTGTTCGTCTACAGCAAATTCGTCGGCGACTCGAGCAACGACGATGGTGTTGCGGCCATCGCCAGCCGTATCTCAGGCGATGGCGGCCGGACCTGGTCCGATGACCGGATCCTGTTCACAGCTTCCGACCATCAAGCCAGGAATATCATGAGTGTCTCGCTGCTGGCCATGCAAAACGGCGATATCGGCTTATTTTATGCGATCCGCCAAGGCTGGCACGACACCCGGCTGCACCTGCGCCGTTCATCCGACCAGGGCCGGACCTGGAGCGCAGCCGTGCCCTGCATGCCGTGTCCCGGCTATTTCGTGACCAACAACGACCGGGTGATCCGCCTGGCCGGCGGCCGCATCCTGGTCCCGGCCAATTACCACCGCATGAAGGGATTTGATCCGACCGACTGGCGGAGCTTCGATGGCCGGGGCATGCCCTGCTTGTTTTATTCCGACGACGACGGGGCCAGCTGGCAGGAAGGGCGCGGAACCTGCAGCACCTGCTTGCCGCATTCCCAATCCGGCTTACAGGAATCCGGGCTGCTCGAACGGCAAAACGGTGCGGTCTGGCAATGGATGCGAACGGATGCCGGCTGCCAGTATGAGGCGTTTTCGGTGGATGGCGGCGACAACTGGACGATCCCGACGCCCTCGCGTTTCACCGCGCCTTGTTCGCCGCTGTCGATGAAGCGGATGCCCGGCAGCGGGAAATTGCTGGCCGTCTGGAATCCGATCCCCAACTACATTGGGCGCGCAATACAGAAAGCCGGCTGGGGCCGGACCCCGCTGGTCCTGGCCACCAGTGCCGACGACGGCGCAACCTGGACCGAACCGTTCGTCATTGAAGATGACCCGGCGCACGGCTATTGCTACACTGCGATTCATTTTACCGCGGACGCTGTTCTGCTGGCTTATTGCGCCGGCGGACCAGAGGATGGGATCTGCCTGGCCCGGACGGTGGTCCGCCGGATCCCCTTGGTCCAGCTGCCCTGATCTCTGATCGCTGCTGCTATGACGGCGTCGTGACGCTGATCATGCCGGCGATCGACCAGCTTGCCGCCAAACATCAGCAGGAACACCTGCCGTAAGCAAACCCCGGGGTGCCAATCCCGGGGTTTTCTTTCAACGAGAAGCCGTGAAAGGATCTGCGAGCGCAAGAATATGCCGCGACCGCTGTTTCTGCTATAATAATCGTGAATTTCGACATGGTCCGGATTGCCCGCGGCTATCTGCCGTGTTGCGATGCCAACGCAGCACGAAGACTGGCAAGGGCAGGCCGATCAATCAATACAGACGGGGTGGAGATTATGAACAAGAACATCGATGAATTGAAACAAGCCATAGCGAAGGGGCAAACCTCAATCGGCATTGAACTGGGCTCGACCCGGATCAAAACCGTGCTGATCGACGCCGACCAGAACCCGATCGCTTCCGGCAGCTTTGACTGGGAAAACAGCTACGTCAACAACATCTTCACCTATCCGCTGGAGCAGGTCTGGCAGGGCTTGCAGGGCAGCTACCGCCAGATGGTCGAGAATGTGCGCATGAAATACGGCGTTGCGCTGCGGACGACGGCATCGATCGGCATCAGCGGCATGATGCACGGTTACATGGTTTTTGACCAGGCCGGCCAGCTGTTGACGCCTTTCCGGACCTGGCGCAACAACATTACGGAGCACGCCTCGACCGAGCTGACCGCGCTGTTCGATTACCCGATCCCGCAGCGTTGGAGCATTGCCCACCTCTACCAGGCTATCTTGAACGGCGAGGCGCATGTGCCGGCCATCGATTATATGACGACACTGGCCGGTTATATCCACTGGCAGCTGACCGACCGCAAGGTGATGGGCATCGGCGAGGCTTCGGGCATGTTCCCGATTGACCTGGCTACCCGTGATTTCAACCGTAAATTTATCAGCCTGTTTGACCAGACTGTCGCTGCCCGTCAATTCCCCTGGCGGCTCGCATCGATCTTGCCGCAAGTCCTGGTGTCCGGCGACGCTGCCGGCAGTCTGACCGCCGCCGGCGCCGCCCTGCTCGACCCGACTGGCAGCCTGCAGGCCGGCATCCCGATGTGCCCGCCGGAAGGCGATGCGGGCACAGGCATGGTCGCCACGAACAGCGTGGCTGTCCGCACCGGCAATGTCTCAGCTGGTACATCGGTCTTTGCCATGATCGTCCTGGAAAAGGACCTCAGCCGGGCCTACCCCCAAATCGACCTGGTGACGACGCCAGAAGGCAACCTGGTGGCAATGGTCCACTCCAACAACTGCACATCGGATTATGACGCCTGGATCAACCTGTTCGGTGAAGCGGTCAAGGCGCTGGGCTTCGATGTGCCGAAAGGAAAACTCTACGACACGCTGCTGGGCCTGGCGCTCCAGGGCGATCCGGACTGCGGCGGGCTGTTGTCTTACGGCTATGTCGCCGGCGAACACATCACCGGTTTTGAGGAAGGTCGTCCGCTCTTCGTGCGCAAGCCGACCAGCGCCTTCAACCTGGCCAACTTCATGCGCACCAGCCTGTTCTCATCGCTGGGCGCCCTGCACGCCGGCCTGCAGATCCTGCTCGACAAGGAGCAGGTCCAGGTGGACGAAATCCGCGGTCACGGCGGCTTCTTCAAAACCAAGACTGTCGGGCAGAAAGTCATGGCCGCGGCCACGAACGCGCCGATATCGGTCCTGGAAACGGCCGGCGAAGGCGGCGCCTGGGGCATTGCGATCCTGGCGTCGTACATGGTTCGCAAGACTGCCGGCGAGTCGCTGAGCGATTTCCTCGCCAGCCGGGTCTTTGCTGGCCTGGCCAGCGATGTCCTGCCGCCCGATCCGAAGGATGTGGCCGGCTTTAATGCCTTCTTCGCACGATATAGCGCTGGGCTGCCGATCGAACGCGCAGCGGTCGATCATTTAGCTGATTGAAAAAGCATAGCTGATTATCCTAAAACCTCCGGGGTGGATTATCCCGGAGGTTTTTTCTTTAACGGGATCTGTGATAGGACGATGGATTCTTTAATGGATGGCATCGATGCAGGCAGAGTGGAGAGCAAACCTGCCTGCACCGGTAGTTTCACATTGTAACAATTATTTAACAATTATAATCTGGTTTCCGTGTTACAATATTTTCACACAGGATATCGAGGCGGTGCTTCCTTGCGAAAGGAGGCGATGCGATTTGGAATATTTGGCCATGGTGTATCTGATCGTCATGATCACTGCATTGTTGTTCAAAATCTCTAAAAAGCAGTAACCGCCGAGCGTAGGACCTCGACGGTTACTTGGTCTTGACCATTTAACCCTCAGGAACACCGTTGCCGATATCCTGTGTTTCTATTTTATACTAACCGGATATCAATTGCAAGAGAAAATATTGAATCGAGAAAGCAGTTCAGGCCGATATTTAATAAACGTCGGTATATCACAATGAAATATCAGCGCGTGAACGGCAGCCCGATTGACAATAACCACACCTAAATCTCATTCGCACGAACCAAACCGCCCAAACGCTTTACAAATAAATATTGAAATAGGCCGAATCATCCAGGATATCGTTCGCAGCCGAGGCATAATCGCACATCAGGAACTGGACCGCATTGGCGCTCGGGTCAAGGCCGTCTGGATGCGAGCTGCTCGTTTCCAGTGTCACGGCGAAGCCGCAGCGGACACCGGGCAAGGGACGCGGTCTGACCTGGCATACTGTGTCCGGTGTGCACAGGGAATGGGCCGGGAACATTTCCGGCTCGGTACTGCCGATCCGCTTGCTGCGGGCCAGCAGAAGCGGACCGACCCGTAGTGTGCTCATGCGTTGCCGGATCATTTTCTCGTAGGGGACATAGCTGATCGGGTTGGATTGGGGATCCAGCGTCCAGCGCTGACTGCGGAAGTCGGTCGGTCCGTAGACGGTCGGCTCGCCGGGGAATTCGCTCAAGACCGATGTTTGGTCAAATTGGATGTCGATGACCGTCAGACCGCTGGTCACGTCGATCCGGTAAAAATCACCGGCCGGCGGATAGCAGGCCTGGCCGTTCGTACGCAGCGTTGTTTGTTTGCTCCAGCCGGGGATGCGGATCCTCAGTGTAAGGGGCGGCTGGTCGATATCAAGCGGATCCGGTATGACTTCGTCCGACCCGACCGCCACGGTGATGGTCGATCGGCCTTCCTGCAAGTAGGCGCCGTCCAGCCGAACCCCGACCGATCGGCCATCGGCGGTGGTCAGGTTGGCGGACAATTCGCTGAAAAGATTGATATAAATGGCGTCGTCGCCCTGCATGACCGCCGCCTGGGCCATGTTCATGAAGCCGCGCGGCAGGTTGTTGACGCAGCAGTGATTATGCCGGAAATTGCACTGGTAGGCGGTGACATGACGACCGCTGCTGCGCACACCGCGCGATCCCCAGCGCCCGTCGCTGTATACGCTGGCCAGGAAGGCGTTATAGAAGGCCTCTTCAAAAGTGTCCAGATAACGGCATTGACCGGTTATGGCAAATAGTTCATAATTCACCCGCATCCAGTGGATGACGTCACAAGCTTCGCTGACGGCGTTGATCAGCGGGGCGGCATGGGCGAAGATGTCATTGAAGCCGACGCTCCCCATAATGTTCTTTTCATCACGATCCAGCAAGTCGCGGATCTGCTCGACTGCCGTCAAATATTTCACCGTGCCGGTGGCCCGGTACAGCTCCAGCAGTCCATCCAGACAGGACATCAGCTCGTAGGCCTTGGCCCAGGTTTGCGGCTCTGGATACCACTCGTGCAACGGTCGGCCGGTCCGGGCATTGGCAATCAGGTTGGGGATGCGCCCGTCGGTGCGATCCCAGGCTTCAGCTGCTTCGACTGCGAAATCCAGATAACGCCGGTTGCCGGTGACTTGCCAAAGGATCGTCATCGGTTTGATGATCGAACCGCTGGGCAGGCCGTTGAAGGTGCCGGTATCGCAGAGCCGGAGATTGTTTTTCTGCAGTTCGTTGATCAAGTGGTCGGCCAGGCAGACGGCAGCAGCCAGGATTTTCGGGTCGTCCAGCAGCTGCCAGCATTCGATCAATCCCCAGAGGGTGTATTTCCGGCACCAGATGTTCCAGTTCCAGTTGCAGGGCCAGCCGACTATCTTTTGCGCCGCTGCGCGGTCGCAGGCCAGCACATTGCCGGAGTCGCGGTAAGTGCCGAGGTAGCCGTCGTCCCGCTGGTAACCGATCAGCCGGTAGGCGCCCTGGCGGATGAATTCGCGCAGTGCCGGATCGCCCAGATAACGACAGACCCGGGCGGCGCTGATCATCCATTTGCCCCAGAACTCGCCCTGCCAGTAACCGACGATCGTCTGGTCGTCGATCTGATTTTTGAAGGCGTCTTCAGCTTCCCGGTAGATGACCGTGCGGGCTTCCTCCGATGTGATGCGCCGCTCGATCAGGCGGTCCAGTAAATCGCCAACCGAGCCTTGGATCCTGACCTGGGATAAGTCGGGCGGTGTCAATTTATTGTGAATCATCGTCATGGTACACCTCGAGTGAGTTGGAATCAGTAGCTTGTCAGCTCGATTATACTATTTGATTTCGGCAGATTGAGTTAACAAATCGCGCATTTCTTTAACAAAAATGAATCTGAAAGCTTGAAGCTGCTGCCCGGGCGGCATAAAATGAAACAGTCGGCTTAATCTGATTGAGGCAGGAATAGAAACATGAATGAATATGAGCCGCTGATCGGCCTGTCACCTTACGTCCGCTATCCTGGCCTCACGGAACGGAGCCGGACGCACGAGCCGCATACGATTTCCATGGAAACGGACAACGTGTTCATCTTCGTGATCGACGGGCAATGCATCCATCAGGTCAACGGCCGGAAAAGGCTCCTGCAGCGGGGAATGATGGAAATCATCCCGCCCTATGCCGCCCAGACGATTACCGTACCGTCGGACAGCATGGTCCGGCTGTTCTATATTTATTTTGACCTTTTTGAAACTGCCGAAAGCCATCGGCTGGTTTGCCGGCCGGGGCATAAGGACACCAAGCGGCAAATACCCGAACAGGAGCTCTACTTCATCGACAGGGAAACCTTCGGCATGGCGGCTGATGACGATTATGACCGGGTTCTGCTGCTTTTTGAAGAGATTCGCCGCCTGCACGGCACAGACGACCCGCTGGCCGGAATCCGGCAAAAAAGGGCGATGCTCGAGCTTCTGCTTATTTTTCTCCAGAGCAAAAAGATTCCGGAGACTGCCCGGGAATGGGCTAAACGCGGCTATGTCGCGCAGGCGATCCGCCATATTGAAAAGAACTGCGCTGACTACGAGCTTTGCAGCGCGGCGGCGGCGCGGCATTTGCGGGTCAGCGCCCCCTACCTGTCCCGCCTGTTCCGCAGCGAATTGCAGATGACCCTGGCCCAATATATCCGGTATGTGCGGGTTAGCCGGGCCAAAGAACTCTTCAAGTTAAGTGGCCATATAACGGAAGTATCCCGAAAATGCGGTTTTACCTCGATTCAGTCCTTTTCCCGGACCTTCCGGCAGGTGACCGGATTATCGCCGACGGCCTGGCGGGAGCAAAACCGGCAAGACATGCAAGCCATCACCCCCGCGACGCGGCCGGGCTGGGAAAGCGAAGGCAGTTTGCAGTACTAGTGATATGCTTCAGCGCAGGCAGCTTATTGCCGTTCCAACTGAAAGATGATCAGGACCTTGCCGCGCTGCTCGTTGCCATGCTGACCAGACATTAATTCGACCAGCCAGATTTGATCATCCATCCGGTAGATCTGGAAACCAGGAAAATCCTCGGTCGCGTCATTGATCTGATACTGCCAGCGTTCGCGATAGGATGAAATGTCCGGCATGCCATAGGCGATGTCGAAGCTGCGCCGGAAGGCTTCATCGGTCAGGCGGATCTTCCGGTAGTCGGTCAGCATGCTGAATGCGCCGAATGCGCCGGCATTGATGGTTAACATATCTTCGGTCAGGGAAACGGTTACATTTCCGGGCTGCAGGAAATCAGCCGCAAACTCCGCCAGCGGATCGGTATAGACAATTCTGGCCGTCCGATAGGCGCCATAAAGGCCCGCCATATCAGCGGGTCTGGCATAGACTGGATTAGCGGTCAGGACTGCCAGGATGACAACCAGCGCCAGCGAAGCGAACCAGCGCAGCCCGCGGGAGGCTGGCCGGTAGTGCAGAATATTCCTGATCCGTTTCTGAAGGCCGGTTTCGCCGAAAGCCAGCGGCGGACCGGCCGGCCAGCGGCGAGCCGTCGCCAGGCTCAGCAAGGTTGAACTGTAGTCCTTGGCACTGTCCTTGCCGGTGATCGCGAGAACCCTTTCGTCGCAGCTGGCTTCCATGTCCTGGGTCATCAGCCGATAGGCCAGCCAAACCAGCGGATTATACCAATGGAGGAGGAGAAGCAGTCCGGCCAGCGGCTTGACCAGGTAATCCCGCCGCTGGAGATGGCTTGTTTCATGGAGCAGGACATACGTCTTTTCCACTTCGCGCAGACCACAGGGCAAATATATTCTTGGCTGGAAAATCCCCAGGATAAAGGGCGCCGGTATGTTTTCCGATTCATAAACCCGATCCTGCAGACGAACAGCGACGGCGATACGCCGCTGCAGCTGGACATGGGCAACGATGCCGGCAATCGCCAGGATGACCAGGCCGACAGCCCAGATCAGCCATGCGGCATCAAGCAGAATCTGGTAGAACCAGTAGTTGTTGATGCGGAAGTTGGTTGGGATGATCTGGTTGATCCAAGTATCCGCTGTCGTAATTCCGGTTGATATCCGCGCATTGGCTACAATCGGCAAGGCGGTCGGAATATAGCGCAGCATGGTGCCGCCGGCGGTTGTGAGCGTCTTGATTTGCCAGGGCCAAACGTTGAACAGGCTGAAACCAGTTGGCCACGAGAAGGGACAGCCCAGACGGAAGCCGACCGCCAGCCAGAGGGCATAGCTGTATTTTTTCGGTGCCCGGCGCAGCAATTGCCGGAGCAGGAGTACTGCGATGATAACGTAACTGCCGGTCATGCTCATGTTGCAAAGCTGGATCAGGAAAGCTGCCATGATCAATCCTCCCGATACTCATCGATCAAGCGTTTGATTGTTTCCGCTTCAGCTGCGTTGATCTTCTGACCGCCCAGGAAGGAAACAAGAAATTGCGGCAAGGATCCTGCGAAGCGTTGATCGACGAATTGCTTGCTTTCCGTCGCTTGAACTTGATCCCGGGGAACCAGGGCGCGGACAGTTGAGTCCTGATTTTGCAAAAAACCCTTCGCACAGAGCTTGCGCAGCATGGTATAGGTCGTGGACTTTTTCCAGCCGAGCTGATCCGCACAAAGAGCGACCAATTGGCTGGATGAAAGCGGTTCGTTAGCCCAGATGACTTGCATAAACCGAAAATCGCTTTCACATAAAGGTTGTGGCGCCATGTGAGCCTCCTTGCCCTACTCAGGAGCAGCCGCTGGTTTATAACTATAAACTGTAACCTTAGTTTATAACCATAAACCAATTTCGTCAAGCCGCCATCTGGCAAGGCACCCGGCGCGGTATCGCCGCTGTCCATGCCAGTGCTCTGGTTGCCAATCTGCCTTTTTGCGCCTAGAATTATTCTGTATCATGCATATGAATCGACCAACATCCTGACTAAATAAAAATTGCCACTTCACGGGAGGTGCAGACCATGAAAGCGGTTATTTTTGATGGATCGGCAGTTGACGATCTGGCCGGCCGGCGGATTCGGCGGCTTCTCACGGATCATTTATCGGCGAAGGGTGCGGTAACGGAAGTCTGGACGATTCGCGATTTGAAAATTACACCCTGTGCCGGCGATTTCTTCTGCTGGATCCGCACGCCTGGGCAATGCATTTTTGATGATGACAACCGGCGGCTGGCGGCCGCCGTGGTGAACAGCGACTTGCTCATCTATCTGACGCCCGTCACTTTTGGTGGTTATTCGGCCTGCCTGAAAAGAGCGGTCGACCATCTGATCCAGAATGTCCTTCCCTTTTTTATCAAACTGGAAGGCGAGACCCACCACCAGAAACGCTACACCGCGTATCCGGACTTCCTGGCGATTGGCTGGCTCGATCAACCGGAGCCGGATGCCGAAGCTTGCTTCCGCAATCTGGTCCGGCGCAATGCGATTAATATGCACGCCCGCCGGTTCTGCGGCGGCATTGTGCTCGCTGGTCAGCCCGATGAAGCGATCGCAACGGCAATCGGCGACTGGCTGAACTGGCCGTCGCCGGCGACTGAGCCCGCAGGTTCCGCGCCAATCGGCTATCCTGCTGCGGAAAGCCTGTTCAGGCCGGTTCGCCAGGCGGTCCTGCTGGTTGGCAGCCCCAAATTGCGGCAAAGCACCTCACATGCGCTGGGCCGGTATCTTTTGGACCAATTTGACCCGGCGGCAGTGTCGGCGAACACCTTTTTCCTGCCGGCGATCAACCATTCGCCGGAAAAAATGGCGGCGATGTTCCAGGCTGTGTAGAGCGCAGATCTGGTTGTTCTGGCCTTCCCGCTTTATGTCGACACCCTGCCGGCGCCGATGATTGCCGCATTGGAGCAGCTGGCGGCTCGCCGGCGGGAGCAGGGGCAGGGAGCGGGACGCGGACAGGACGCGCTATTGGCGGCGCTGGTGAACTGCGGCTTCCCGGAGTCCGGCCATAATGCCAATGCGCTGACGGTTTGCTCGCTCTTTGCCCGGCAAGCCGGATTCCGCTGGGCCGGGGGGATGACGTTTGGCGGTGCCAATGGTTTGGGTGAGAAGCCGCTGGCCGAATGGGGCGGGCGGACGGCCGACATCCGAATGGCCTTGAACCAGGCTGCGGCAGCCTTGGCCCAAGGCCAGGCTATTCCGGTTGAAGCGCAGGCACGGGCTGCCAAATCTGCCATTCCGCCCAGTCTGTATCTCCGGATCGCCAATCTGGGCTGGAAATTCCTGGCCAGGCCGTACGGCGCGGCGAAAAATCTGCGCTGTCATCCGTATCGGAATTGACGTTCACAAATTGCCGCGGCGGATGATCTGCAGAACCTGCTGCAGACGCGGCCAGGCGTAAGTAAAGAATTCGGCATAGGCCGGGCAGAAATAGTTTATGGCGAAAGCACCGTCGGCAAAGGGCTCGCGATCGCGTCGGCAACCACCGCGGCATAGAGCTTTCCACTGACAAATCTGGCAGTCCGGGTGCTGCGGAGCGCTCATGGCGATGAATCCCAGTTCTTGCCGCTTCTTTTCGATCTGTTCAAAGGTGTCGGTCACGAAATTGCCCAATCGCCATTCATCGAGCATATAAAAGTCGCAGGGGTAAACACCGCCGTCCGCTTCAACCACATACTGGCGCCCGCAGACGCCCAGCATGCCGCAAGCTTCCGGCACCTGCCCGGCCATGATCTGCAGCAGATTGTCAAAGTATCGATTGTAGCGTTGGTGGCCGTGGCTGACATCCTCATACCAGCAATCAAAGAGGTCCTTGAGGAACCGGGCATACCGTTCGGGGGTCAGGGACCAGGGATGACCGCCGCGTGCTTCGCCAAGCGGATCCAGGCAAGGGATGTATTGCTGGTATTCGAGCTGGTTGCGTTCGAAGAAATGCCAGATTTTCCGGACGCTGCGGCAGGTGGCAGCGGTGACGACGGTCAGGATGTTGAAATCCACCCCGTGCTTGCGGAAGAGCTGGACCGTGCGCATAACCCGGTTGAAAGTACCTTTGCCGGCGGCGTCCAAACGGTTCTCGTCATGGAGCGGCTGCGGTCCGTCCAGCGACAAGCCGACGAGAAAATGATTCTCGGCCAGGAACCTGGCCCATTCCTCATCCAGATTATATCCATTCGTTTGCATGGCATTGTGAATGGTGCAGCGATTGATATTCCATTGTTGTTCGAGCTCGATGACCCGGCGAAAGAAATCCAATCCGGCCAGCGTCGGTTCGCCGCCCTGAAAAGCAATGGTGCAACTGCCGGTGGCAAAGGCGAGGACGCGGCGCAGGACCGCCTCGAGTGTTTCCGGAGACATCAGGCCATAGGAAGCCACTGTCCGGTTCTGGGTTTCATCGGTATAAAAGCAGTACCGGCAGCGCATATTGCACAGGCCGGAAGCCGGCTTGATCATGACGGTAATCGCGGGCATAGGCAGACCTCCTGCCAGAATCTTAGCATGCCGGCGTAAAAACGTCCACGTATCAAGCGGCGCGGGGAATCCGACCTGCTGCGCAGGATGGGAAAGCAAGCGGATAGACATCCAACTTTCCCATCGGCTTCCAGCGCGCCTATCCTGCTGCGCAGGATGGGAAAGTTGGATGTATAGTATAATGTTTTTAGGCAGGAGGTTGAGTGCATGACGGTAAGCCAAACCAAAATCGACGAAATCAAGCATCGAATCCGGCAATTGAAAAAGCTGGAATGTAAAATCCGGTTCGGTAAAAATGACGCATTTGCCCGAAATCCGGCGATGCTCGAAAATGGACGCGCGGTTCGGCTGGTTTGGGATGAGTATTTCATTCTGAATAACAAAACAAGTGCAAAAGCCCAATACGACCTGAACCGCTTGGCTGGGATGACTCCGGACGAATTCAACGAGGTAATCAGCGCTTTTTTCTGGAGTGTTTACTACCGCTATTATCAGGAAAATGGCATCATGAACCAATCAATCTATGATCCGGCAATCCTCGCCAAGTTCGGTCTGCCGGGAGATGCGGACAGTACGGCAGTCAAAAAGCGCTTCCGGGAGTTAGCCAAGCGTTATCACCCCGATACCGGCGGTGACAGTGCCCGGTTTATCGAAATGATCGAGAATTACCGCCAACTGACCGAATGTTGAACAGGAGGACAGCGCCGTGCGAATATTTGGTAGCGGATCTGATTTCCGGGAATTGTCGGAGCTGGGCATAACCAGCATCTGAGGCGGTTTAGATACCGGTTATATCGCGGGCAGCCGGTCGGCCGGGCTGGCGTATGACCTGGCTTGCGGCGCTTTCAGTACGTCCGAAGAACGCTACTGGGCTGTCACGGTCGATGGCCGGCCAACCTGGTGGTTTAACTCTGGCTGTCCAAATAATCAGGAAATGCGCCAAAGCCGGCTGGCCCAGATCGCTGAACTGGCCCGGACGCCGGGCGTGCGCAGTGTCGTGATCGATGGGGCGCGCTTTGCCTCACCGGCCTCGCCGGAAGGCGACGCGACATTTTTTACTTGCTTTTGTCCCGACTGTCAGGCTAAGGCCAGGCAATTGGGCATGAATGGCGCAAGGATGCAAAAAGCGGTTGCGGCTCTGTATGCAGCGGCTTACCATCGAGGTGTCTTGCGGCTGGATGACTGCCGAGACGGCCTGTGTGATTGGTTGCGCTTTCGCGCCGCTTGCATAACGGAATTCCTGCACGATTTTCATCTGACCGTTAAAACCGTGAACCCGCGACTCAAAACCGGTATTTTCATCTTTGCCCCGACCCTCGCGCTGTTAGTTGGCCAAGATTATCGCGCGCTCGGATTTCTTGATACGTTCGTTCCGATGATTTATCGGCATTATCGGCAGCCCAAAGGCCCAGCCTGCCTGGATCATGAATACCGGGCAATCGGCCGGTTGATCAACCAGGCAACTGACCCCGTCAGACAGGTGCTCTTGGATTTGGCCGCAGCAATCGGTCTGCAGTTTCCGGATGACACAGCAGGCATTTTCCCGCCGGTAGCCATCGAAAGAGAAACTGCCCTGGCCCGGAAACTGATCGGTAGCCGGGAATTATGCCCGATTATCCTTCTGGATGACGATCGCCTGCCCGAGTCCATTGCTGCCGCCAGACGAGGCGGCGCGGACGATGTTGGCTTCTTCGCCTATGCACCGGAACAGTGGCACGTTTTACGCGCGGCCAAAGATAACGCAATATGAGCGATCTGCCGTTAGCTTGTTGTTCATTTGTAAATGTAAACAGCTGTTCACCATCTGGACCAGACTTTCATATCGCAAAGTTTGACGATCAAAGCAACGGTCTGTAAAAATCGCGCTATTGCCAAATGGCTGATTATCAGTTATGATGATATCATCATACATCCTATGTTTTACAACCGCTGGAAAAATTGACTGACGAGCCGGATTGTTACGGGCCGCCCGGCTTTCCCGGAATCAGCCATGCCTGCCTGAAGCGGAACAACGCGGTTTCAGCCTGACCGCAACCGGATAGTCTGGAGATGCCTATGGAAGCCAAGTCACAGCATAAGGCCGTGAAAAATATTCTTCAGCCAATGTCGACCCCGTCGATCGTCGACCGGATCGTCGACCGGATCACGAACGCCATTATCAATGGCGAATTGAAAGCCGGCGACAAGATCCCGCCCGAGCTGGAGCTCAGCGCATCCATCGGCGTCGGCCGCAATTCCATTCGTGAAGCGATCAAGATCCTGGTTTCGCAGGGCGTCCTGAAGATCAAGCGCGCCGAAGGCACCTTCGTCTGCGACCAGTTCAGCAGCTCCATGCTTAACCCGCTCATTTATGGGTTGATCCTGGAGAAGGACGCGTCCAAGGACATTGTCGAATTGCGGCGAACCTTCGACACCGGCATCCTTGAGCTGGTTATGCGCCGGGTCACCGACGAGCAGCTCGGACTGCTGGACGAGGCCCTGGTGCAGCTGACGGCGGCGCTTCGCCAGCCGAATATCACGGCTGACCAGGTTTTGGAGGCGGACATAGCCTTCCATCATGTTCTGGTGCAGATCGCGGACAATTACCTGATCGATCGGGTTAGCAATATGATCGAGCGCCTTTCGGTACCCTCGCGGCGACGGACAATCGCCCAGTTTCTTTCCGTGGATCAGCGGCAGCACTTGATCGACCTGCATACCGAGCTGGTCGGCTTGATCCGGCAGCGCGACACGGCGGGTATTTCAGCGGCCATGGAACGGCACTTCAGTTCCTGGGTGCACGAGGTGAACGACCATTCCTGAA
Source organism: Bacillota bacterium (assembly GCA_023438965.1). Taxonomy (GTDB): domain Bacteria; phylum Bacillota; class Clostridia; order Saccharofermentanales; family UBA5734; genus UBA8949. The sequence continues at coordinate 14,642 of JAEXPB010000034.1, forward strand.
ACAAGCATGGATCATAGCGCAAGGGGAATCTGGTATGATTCTGCCTGCTTGCCCATGAATCTCTGAGGAGGAACCAACCATGCAGACCATCGCCAAATGGGAAATTTTCGAACTGGAACTGCCTGCCGAAGGCGACTGGGCCAATCCGTTTATAGACGTCGACCTGCGTGCCGAGTTTAGCAGCGGCGCGCGCCAATATGCCGTGGACGGATTTTACGACGGCGAGCAGGATGGGCGCCATGTCTGGCGGCTGCGCTTCGCGCCGATGGCCGAGGGGGAGTGGCAGTACCGGACCATCGCCAACCATCCTGCCCTCGACGGTCGCACCGGTTCTTTCCGGTGCACCGGCCCGGTGTCCCGCGGCGGCTTGACCGTCAGTCCGCATCATGCCAATTGGTTCAGCCGCGAAGACGGTCTGCCGCAGCTGATCGTCAATGAAGGCTGGTATCCGCATCCGGCCAACGGCCGCTTTTTCGCCCATGAGGACGTTGATTACCAGCAGCCGTCCGAGGACGATATGCAGACCTATTTCCAAGTCTTGGCCGACCATGGGGTCAATCTGGTGATCGACATCGCCCAGCTGTTCGCCCGGCAGTCCACCGTGACCGACACTTCCTTCCGCTGGCCCTGGCGGGTGGTTGATGCGGCGAACAATCAATTCGACAAAGACCGCTTCAACCTGGACTACTATCAACGTCTGGACCGGTTCCTGACCTATGCCCGGGAGAAACAGATCTTCTTCGCCATGGAGCTTCTGTACGACAATTCGGTCGTCCGGCCGCGCGAGTGGTCGCATCACCCGGTCAACCAGCAGAACGGCGGCTGGCTGGCCGGTAACGCGAACGGTACCGGCTGGGATGTGATGTTTGACCTGGCCAACCGCGAGCATGTCCGGTACACCGGCCGTTACCTGCGCTATACGATCGCCCGCTGCGCCGCCTATTGGAACCTGGTCTGGTCGGTCGGGTCAGAGAACGGCAACCTGATCCGCCTGCCCCAGGAATGGCTGCCTTTTGCCTTGTTTCCGGCCGAGAAAGCCGCTGCCTGGTACAATCACTGGGGCGATTTCATCGCCCGCCACGATCCGTACGGCCGGCTGCGCTCCTTCGGCGATGCCGGCAAGCAGCCGCTGCTGGTGACCAACACGCACAACAATTTCATCATCACCCAGGATCCGCGCAATTATCCCAAAGACGACGCCGACGCCTACTACCGGACAATGAACGCCTTTGGCGAGGAATTCTGGTATTATGGCCGGCCGGTGGTCATCGGCGAGATGACGGCCGGCACGGGCGGCCATTACGACATGGAGCGCCGGCTGTACTGGATCGGCCTGACCAGCGGTTACAGCATGGGCCGGGCGGACCGGCATTTCGGGCTGATCGCGGATGGAAAAATGATCGAAAGTTCGAAATTCAAGGTGGACGGCGTGCCGCCGATTTACGCCGACCTGCGGCGGCTGGCCGACTTCCTCACAACCCGGCAGGTCCGCTGGTGGCGCATGAAACCCAGCGACGAGCTGCTGGAGGCGCAGGAGAGCCTGGTCTTCTGCCTGGCGGCGCAGGATGAGGAGTACCTGATCTACTTCGTCCATGGCGGCAAGGCCCTGCTCACGATACCGGCGGCGGATTTCGAATGGTTCAACCCGCGGACCGGCGAGACCGCCGGCAAGGGATTCACGATCGCCGGTCCGAAGACGTTCGCGGCGCCGGACGGCGAGGACTGGGTCCTGCATCTGAAAGATCGCGGGAAAGGATGATCCGGGCTTAATCATTGACCTGCAGGTCCACGAAAACGAGCTGATCCGCTGCTTCGCCGTGCTTACCGCACCCGCAGCTCTAGCGCCCAGTCCTGGGCGTCCGGCGCCGTGAACGGAACCAGGCCGCCAGCTTGAACGGTCCCGGCCGGCGATCGCTCGCTTGTGCGCGGATCGAGCCATTCAGCCGTGATCTCGCCGGCTCCGAGCCGGCTGGTGTCGATCCGGACGGTGCGGCCGCGATAGAGATAGCAGATGGCAAAGCCGGGACCCCGGAAAGCGGCGACCCGGTCGTACCGGTCACCGGAATCCGGCGAGAGGAAAAGGTCGGGTTCGCCCGCCGCAAAGGGCAGCGCGGTGATCAGGCTGGCCAGGTGCTGCATCTGGGCCGCGCCCGGATCATGGATCGCATCGTTCCAGAGGCGGGTGCAGCCATAGG
>JAEXPB010000097.1 GCA_023438965.1 Bacillota bacterium
TTTGCTTCGAAGACCAGGCCATCGCCACGATCGGTATCGGCGGCTTCGAAACGGATCCGGCCGAGGCGGGTCGCCGGATCGAGCGGACCGCCAGCCAGTTTGGCCTGGACCGGGCCCGGCTGCAAGAACAGTATCTTGCAGGTATAACCGTGCAGAATCCTGATATTGAAACCATTAAAATGCACGGCCAGGTGATTGCCGAATATTTGCTGCTGCATTATCAGCTGCTGATTGCGCGGGGGACAGTCATCCCGCACAAGATTTATGTCGAGGACGCCAGCCGGCTGTATATCCTGACCAATGCGATCGAATACATCCGCCAGCATTTCGCCGAGGATATCCGGGTGGCGGATGTCGCCCGTTTCTGCCAATGCAGCGAATCCTATATCAATCACATGTTTAAAAGGCAGATGGAGCGCAATTTCAGCCTGTATGTGAATGAAGTGCGGATCGAGGAAGCACGCCGGCTTCTGGCGGACAGCGGGCTGCGCCTGGCCGTGATCGCCCAGCGCTGCGGTTTTGCGGATCCCAATTATTTCTCCAACATCTTTCGCCGGGTGACCGGCCGGTCGCCGACCGTTTACCGGCAGCAGATCCTGGCGGGCAATGAATCATGAACAGCGGATCACCTCCGACAAACTCTTTACAGATGCCGCGCCAGCCGATAAGATCATGGGTGAACAGATAGACACGGCTAGGCTGTTTTGTTTTTCTGAATGCTTTTACAGGAGGATTGCTATGAAATTTGGTATCTATTATGCCTACTGGGAAAAGGAATGGGGCGGCGATTTCCTGCCTTATATCGCCAAGGTTAAAAAGCTGGGTTTTGACATTCTCGAGGTTGCCTGCGGCGACTTCCACAACCAGCCCGATTCGAGTTTCCGCGCTCTGCGTGCGGCAGCCCTGGACAACGGCATCACCCTGACTGGCGGATATGGCCCGCGGCCTGAACATAACCTTGGTTCGCCGGATCCGGCGGTGGTCAATAATGGCCTGGCTTTCTATGCGGATGTCTTCCGCAAGATGGACCTGGCGGACATTCGCAGCATCGGCGGCGCCTTGTATTCCTACTGGCCGGTCGACTACTCGCAAGACCTTGACAAGCCCGGCGACCTCGCACGCAGCATTGCCGGCATGAAGCAGCTGGCGGATATGGCCGCTGCTTATGGCATCACGTTGACCATGGAAGTCCTCAATCGTTTCGAGGGCTATCTTCTGAATGAAGCCAGCGAGGCCGTCGCCTATCTCCACGCGGTAAACAAGCCCAATGTCAAGGTCATGCTCGACACCTTCCACATGAATATCGAAGAAGACTCCCTGACCGACGCCATCTTGCTGGCCGGCAAGAGCCTTGGCCACCTGCATGTCGGTGAGGCCAACCGTAAGCCGCCCCGCCCCGGTCGCATGCCCTGGGCTGAGATCGCCGCAGCGCTGCAGGTGATCGGTTATGATGGCAATGTCGTCATGGAACCCTTCGTGACCATGGGCGGCCAGGTCGGCAAGGACATCAAGATCTGGCGCGACCTGTCCCATGGCGCGCCGCTCTCCCGGCTTGATCAGGATGTTGCGGATTCGGTTGCCTTCCTGCGCAAGATCATGGCCTGATTATCAGTCGATCAGCGCGGCTTTTTAGTCGCGCCGGCCGTTGTATCAATCGGTGATGTTGGTGCCGGCGTCGGCGAAGGTGAATTTGTCGGCGTCGGCTTTTGTGTTGGCGTTGGCGTTGGTGCTGGCGTTGGCGTTGGTGTTGGCGTTGGTGTTGGTGTTAAAGCCGGTATTGACGCTGTCGTCGAAAAAAATGCCGAATCCGTGGTCGGCTGAGCAGTCATCATTGTTGACCCGCTGGTACCGATAGCGAGCGTTGATTTGGTTTCGCTTGTCGCCTTTATCTGGTTTTTGTTTCTAATAATCAAAACAGTTATCACACTGGCGATAACCAGAACAATGAGTACCAGGATGAGTATCTTCTTCATGAATTTTAACCTTCATGCTTTCATGCATTTATAAGACGGCTGCCTGACTGATGATTATTGTATCAATCGTGCTGAAAGACAGCTGATGCCGGCGTTACACCGATCAAGTCGTATGCGTGAACAATTTTGGATCGATTATGTCAGAAAATATGCCGAATCATGCGCGCTTCTCATTCCGCCGGGGTGCCCATTATTTTAGGTCATTTTCAACTTGCGGCAGTGATGAATATATTCCACAGGAATTGGTTGTTTTCAGCGAATATATTCATCACGAGAAATGGTCGGTTTTTCTGGTTTTTTGCTCATCAACAACCGATTATAATTAAAAAGTGACTAATACTATTCGAATTCAGTTCTTAAATATTGACTAGTTGTTCTACGCCGCCTTGTTTCTGTCGATTATATTCGCCAGGAAATGGGTAATTTTGTCGATTATAATCATCGGCACTCGCCGGCTGTTTTGGCCAGAAATGTACATAGGCCCCGCCTGGCGCTAAACGAAGGCAATGGTGTAAATTGGTGAGTGAACGTGAGTTCGTCGGCAAAAAAGGGCATCCCACACAAATTCAGTGAGATGCCCTGATCATAGCGTTATGAAAATATTGACGGATTAGCAGAATGGCGAGGATGCGGTTACCGGTATTTTGGCAGGTAGTCGCCATGGGCGGCGATCAGTTCATCCACCATCTTCACAATGTCGTCGATCGAAAGCTCGGCAGCGGTATGCGGCTCGAGCATGGCTGCCTGGTAGATCGCTTCTTTACGATGGCTGACGGCAGCTTCGATGGTCATCAGGTGGACATTGACATGGGTCATGTTCATCGCTGCCAGCTGCGGCGGCAGTTTGCCGACATAGCACGGATGGATGCCCATGCCGTCGACCAGGCAAGGAACTTCAACACAGGCGTCTGCCGGCAGGTTTTCGATCAGGCCGCCGCGGTTGAGGACATTTCCGCCGATTTTATAGGGTATGCCGGTGACGATGGACTCCATGATATAGGAGGCATATTCATGGCTGCGGGTATGGGAAAGGGTCGGGTCGGCGATCAGGTCGGCTTTTTGTTTTTCCCAGCCGGCGATCTGGTTGATACAGCGGCGCGGGTATTCATCCAGCGGGATATTGAAACGGTCGATCAGCTCCGGATATTTGGACTTGATGAAGAAGGGATTGTATTCGGCATTGTGCTCGCTGGATTCGGTGCA
>JAEXPB010000101.1 GCA_023438965.1 Bacillota bacterium
CTCAATGATGAGTGGCGCTGTAATAAACGCAATAAGGAGAACATAGAGATGAAATTCAACTGGACGACCTTGAATGTGCAAGATATGGAAGGTTCTCTGGCATTTTACCGGGAAATTGTCGGTCTGCCGCTGCTGCGGCGCAGCCCGGCCGGACCGAATCGCGAGCTGGCTTTCCTGGGCGACGGCGAAACTAAAATCGAACTGATGTGCGACCGCGCCGCCCCGGCAGTCCAACCCAGTCCGGACATTGCGATCGGCTTTGAAGTGCCGGATCTCGCTGCCATGCAGCAATTCTGCCAGGAGCGTGGGATTGCGATTCACAGCGGACCATTTGAGCCGAATCCGCATATCCGGTTTTTCTTTGTGCTGGATCCGGACGGCTGGCGGGTGCAGTTCGTCGAGCAGCGATTCTGATCGTGATAATCATATGAATCATTCAGAGGCTTGGCATCAAGGTTTCATTTTTCCAAAAATGCCTTAGTTCTGTCCATATCCAGTCGATCGCCATCCTGCTAGAATGGCGTCAGGATCGCACAAGAAGAAATGAGTGATGTCAATGGAATCCTGGCGCAAGCGGTTTATGGTGATTTGGACCGGCCAGGCCTTTTCACTATTAGGCTCTGGCTTGGTCAACTTCGCTTTGATCTGGTGGCTGACGGAGAAAACTCATTCCGAGACAGTCCTGGCCGTCAGCACGCTGGTTGCCTTGCTGCCGACAGTCATCCTGGGTCCGTTCATCGGCACGCTGGTCGATCGCTGGAATCGCAAACGCATCATGATCGTCGCCGACAGTTCGGTGGCCTTGCTTTCTTTGGCGCTGATTCTTGGCTTCCAACTGGGCCGGCAGGATATCTGGCTGGTGCTGGCCGTCAATTTCCTGCGCGCGCTGGGCGGCGCGTTCCATCACCCGGCCATGCTGGCGACCACGACATTACTGGTGCCGCCGGAACACCTGACCCGGGTTGGCGGCATGAACCGCATCCTAAATGGTCTGCTGCGCATTTTGGTTCCGCCGGCGGGCGCCTTGCTGCTGTCGGTTCTGTCCATCGAAGCCATCTTGCTGATCGATGTGCTGACGGCAGCGGTCGCCGTCGGCACACTCCTGGGCATTAAAATCCCGCAACCGACTCGGCCAGCGGGTAATCCGTCTGCTCGGCACCCTTCGGTCCGGCAGGATATGGTGGAGGGGCTGCGCTATGTTCGCCATCATCCGTCGCTGTTTTATGTCGTGATGACTTGTACATTGGCCAATATCTTCCTCGGCCCGGCTATGTCATTCAAACCGCTGCTGATTACGCGGATTTTTCATGGCGGCGCCCTGGAATTAAGCTATATGAATTCGCTGACCGGCATTGGCGTCATCGCCGGCGGCCTGATCATCAGCGTCTGGGGCGGCTTTCGCCGTCGCCTGATAACCAGCGGTCTTGGCTGGTTAGGCGTCGGCATCTGCTATGTCGTCATTTCGGGTTTGCCGGAATCTGCTTTTGGCTGGCTGCTGATCTTATCGCTGGGCACAGGCCTGACCAGTTCAATCGGCGGCGCGCCGCTCGATGCCTTCTATCAGGTCACGGTCCCGCACGACAAGCAAGGCCGTGTTTTTGCCGTGCTGGCGGCATTGGACAATCTGACGGTGCCGATCGGATTGATCCTGGCCGCCTTGCTCGGCGGGCGCCTTTCACTGCGCGTCTGGTTCTTGCTCGTTGGCCTGTCGCATGCCATCCTCGGTATCAGCTGGGTTTTCTCGCGTACAATCAAGCGCGCGGAGGATCCGGCGCCGGTTAATGATGGCTGAGAACCGGCGGCCAGCTACGGATGCCGGAAAACCTGGCGCATCGGAAGGGCCGTGCTCCCGTCCGGATCGATCGTTTCCATCAGGTCGCGCATGTAGAGGCTCCAGCGGGCAAAAACCGGGCTCTGGGTTTTGGCTGCACTGGCAAAGGCCGCGCCGCGTTCACATTCATAATAGCCAAACAGCTCATTGCCGCTGAGCCAGATTGTATAATTGCGAATGCCGGCCTGGTTGAATAATTCAGTCATCTCCGGCCAGAACAGCTCATTATGCCGACGGATGTATTCATCCGCCTTGCCCTCTTTGAGGCGGGCGTGCCAGGCGCAGCGCTCATCAGCGACAGCGGTGCCGGCGGGTACAGGCATGCCGGCCGCCGCAAGGGCTGGAGCAGCCGGATTATTAGGCTTTGGAACGGTCTGGTTGATCATCTGACGCCTCCTCGAATTGGATTATGCTAATCTGCCTTGAATCATATCAAGCAATGGTCGCCGTCGACACCTTACCCGTCCGCCAACTCCCGCCAGGTCAGGTATTTTTGCTGCCGGCTGTTCGGCCGGGTTGGCGTCCGGCTCCAGGCCGACGATCTCGCCCCGGTCGGCGACACCGAGCAAGATATACCCACCGCAGCGATTCAAGAAACTGCAGATGGTCTCGTAAATATCTCTGGTTAACCGGTCACGGCAAGTTTTGAACGCGACGCGGACATTCTCACCCTGTTCGATGAGCGCGCGAACGTTTTCTGCGAGCATGATCAGCCCTCCTGAAGGGACATTTCCGCCCCGGCCGGGCGGCTATGTTCATTATAGCAAACCTGCTCCAGTCTGGCTTTCGGATCGATCCGAAAAAGATAGTGTTTTCAGAAAAGTGTCATGATTCCTTAAGAAACAACCCCCGGTTGCCCACCCGCTTGGCCAGCCAGATGTCCGGTCGGCCCCAGCCGTTGGCATCGGGCAGGACACCGACAATCTGATAGCCCTGCTTCAAATAAAATTCATAGGGATGGCCGCGCAGATTCCGGATGTCGCGGATCCGGTCCCAGAGATGGTCATAAAGGTCGCATCCGGACAGGCTGGTCTGGCCGAATTCGTCGTCGGACCCGGCGTACAGGGTCAACCCGCCCCGGTCGGCGACCTGCCGTTCGAGTTCCCGCAGCAGTCGGCTGCCGATGCCCTGTTTCTGGCAATCCGGGGCGACGGCCAGCGGGTGCAATTCCCAGCCGGTCGTCCCGTAATTCGGCATGGCGCCGGCGAAGGCGACGATACGCTCCGCCTCGACCGCCACCAGCGCTATTCTGTTGGCAACCAGGCACTCCCGGATCTCTGCCTCGGCTTCAGCCGCCGCCGGCCAGGCGTGCGGGAAGTCCGCCAGCAAAATCGCCGCCGCTTCGGCTATGCCACGCTGGTTACCGGAGTCGAGCGGATGAATCTTCATCAGAACCTCCCAAGTCGCTGCAAAATACGATTCCTGATATCATTATAAGATTTGTGGGATCATTTTGTCGATGCTATACTGATTGGGGAGGCGCGCTGTTCATGGACATCAAACCGGCTTTTACGCATCATCTGCTGGGTATTGTCCTGCACGTTCTGGCACTGGTGCTGCTTATCGCCAACCATATTGCGGAGCTTGGCGCCTGCCTGTCCTTGTTTGGCGCCTTTGCCCTGACTTCTTTGCTGCAGGAAGCGGTTGGCCGCCGTGAGCGCGGCCTGTCGCTGATGCAAATCATCTGCTTGATGATCAAATCCCTCCTGGCCGTGACCGCTCTGATCTGGTTGCGCGGCCTGGGTCCGTTCTTCCTGGTCGACATGATCATCCTGGATCTGGGTCTTCTGTTCCGGCCCCTGGCAGCCGGCATCAGCACCGCCGGCGCGCTGGCGGTCCTGCTGGTCTTTGCTGCCGGCGAACCGCCGCTCCTGATTCTCCATTTGGTGATCGGTACCGCCATCTTTCTGCTGGCTCAGACGGTCCGCAGTGAACAAGAACTCCGGCAGTCGATGGCCGAAGCGCTTTATACGCAGCATAGCCACGAAAAGAAACTGACCGACCTGAACCGGCAGCTGCATCTCTACCAGGAGCAGCTGGCGGAAACGGTCAAACTGCAAGAGCGCAACCGGATCGCCAAAGGCATCCATGATACCCTGGGGCATACCCTGACGGCCATCATTGTCCAGCTTACCGCTGCCTTGCAGGTCTTCGACCGCGACGGCCCGGCCGCCCGGCAGAGCCTGGCCCAGGCGCGCGATCAGGCCCGGCTGGGCCTGGAGCGGGTTCGGGAAACCATCCGGATGATCGATGCGGCCGACCTGACCTTCCCGGAAAAGCTGCGGCAGGCGATCCATACGGCCGAACAGGATTTGCAGGTCAAAATTCTGTCGGTACTCGAGGCGACCTGCCCGATCAGCAGCGAAAACCAGCAGATCATCCTGTCCAGCCTGCAGGAAGGCCTGACCAACGGCGTGCGCCATGGCCGGGCTTCGGCCTTCGTATTCAAATTGGAGCAGGCTGGCGGCCGGGTCCGGGTCTATCTGGAAGATAATGGCGCCGGATGCAGCCATTTGGTCAAGGGATATGGCCTGACCGCCATGGAAGAAATGATCCAGCAAGCTGGCGGCTCGCTGGAGGCGGCGGGTATCCCGGATGGCGGTTTTTTGCTCAGAATAGCCTTGCCGGCTGGAAATGAGGACGAATTGACATGCGGATCCTGATTGTTGACGATCAGCAGCTGATGTGCGACGGCTTGAAAACCATCTTGCAATCCCGACCGGAATACGAGGTCTGCGCCACCGCCGGCAATGGCGCGCAAGCCCTGGCCATCCTGGAGCATCAGCCGGTGGACCTGGTTCTGCTGGACATCCGCATGCCGGTCATGGATGGCGTGCAGGCGGTCCGGACCATCAAACAGAAATATCCGCGGACCAAGGTGCTGATGCTGACCACTTTCAATGAAGAAACCTATATCTTCGACGCGATTGCCGGCGGCGCCGACGGTTATCTGCTCAAGGACATGGATACCGAGTCCCTGTTCCGGGCCATCGCCGGCGCCGGGCAAGGAGACCTGGTCATGCCGGCTCAGGTGGCCGGCAAACTGCGCAGCAGCCTGGCGGCCATGAAAACACGGCGGAGTCTCGATGACAGCCTGAAAGCCAGGCAATTCGGCCCGCGGGAAATCGAGATCATCCGGCTGATGCTGGATGGCTTCACCAACAGCCAGATTGCTGCCGCCCTTTTCTTGTCCGAGGGAACGACCCGCAACTATATCAGCGACATTTACGACAAGCTGGCTGTCCGCGACCGCGCCCATGCCATTCTGGCGCTGCAGGCTTTGCAGGATGCCGACTGACCGATCCTTGTCATAGAAAACATGACAAATTGAATGACGCCCGGCAATTCAACCCGCTGAACGGGTGACGTACCATAAAATCACTATAACAGATGGGAGTGATTTTATGAAACGTCTGCTTCTGGTTCTATTGTCCTGCCTGCTCATGGCTGCCCTGCTGCTCTGCACCGCCTGTGCGCCGAACAAGAACGGCGGCATCCAGGTGGCGGAGACCTACCTGAAGCACCTGATCAACAAAGAGTATGCCGCCGCGTACGATCTGCTCTCCGACTACGACAAATCCAATATCGATCAGGCAACTTTTGTTAAATGGAAAGAGCAGGTCGCACAGATCATCACGATCAAGAGCGCCACGATCGATCCGTCGGTCGACCGCTTTAAAAACTACAAATACCAGGGCACCACAATCGGATACGCCCTGGGGCTCAAGATCAGCCGCGACCAGGAGGTCAAGATTGCCGGCATCGACCTGGATGGGTATAATACGCCGACTTACCGCCAGATGGTCGTCTATGAGAAAGGACAATGGAAAATGCTGCTTTTGCTGACCAAGCTGAATGAAACCGTCGCCCAATACCAGGCGCTTCTGGACAAGAAGAAATAAGGACGGCACTTGGCTGAAGGTAGATAAGCTATGGGCGTGTTGATCAAATACCTGCTGCAGGACATGATCGCCCAATACCGGCGGACCCTGCTGATCCTGGTTACCCTGCTGCTCTCGTCGGCGGCGCTGCTGGCCTCGCTGGCCCTGGCCGACACGATGGTTGCCCTGGGGACCAGTCAATGGCGGGCCGAAAACGGTTATTCCGATATCGTGGTCACTGCACCGCCGGCAGCGGACGACCGGTTTATCAGCGAATTCAGTGCCGCGGCATTCGCGTCGCAAGTTGAATTCGCGGTTTACCGGGTCGCCGCCGGTGCAGAACTGGAATCGGCCGCCGGCACTAGCCCCGTCATGTTGCTGGGTTACAATCTGGACGAATTTCGCCAGATGGTGCCGCTGCACTTCAGCAGTCAGGGAAACCTGGACCCCTTCGCCGGCAACCAGGCGGTCATCAGCCGGAAAACAGCGGCTGAGCAAGGTCTGTCTGTCGGCGATATCCTGACCGTGCGGGTCGGCGGCAATCGCCACATCCTGGCCGTTGCCGCCATTGCCTACGCCGAAGGCCCCTTCCTGTCGGAGCGGGATGCCATCAGCGTGCTGGTCCCCTACGGTAAATTGCAAGCCTGGCTTGGCGTGCTGGGACAGGTCGACAGCATCTATCTTAAACTCCGCCAGCCGCAGGACAAAGGCCGGGTCATCCGCCAGCTGGCGAGTGCCTGTCCGGACTGCCGCGTCGCCGAAAGCTACAGCGAGGACCATATCCGCTTGCAGTCCAACCGTACAGCGGTTCCGTTCATCTTCATGTCGGTGCTGCTTTGCTTCATGACCGTCTATGTTCTTTATGTCCTTTTTAAAGGCATTGTGTTCAGCCGTTTGCCGTTGATGGGGCTTTTCCGGGCCATCGGCGCCTACCGGATGACCACCTGGCTGGTCTTGCTGACTGAAAGCGCGCTGTACGGCCTGGCCGGCGGATTGGCCAGCTGGCTGGCCGGCTATGGGATGCTGTGGATCATTATCCGTATCCTGCACAGCGGCCAGGCCGATCAATACATCCCGCTGGCCATCGGACCGCTGCAGCTTCTTCTGGCACTGGCTGCCGCGCTGGCGACCAGCCTGCTCGGTGCGCTGGCTTGTCTGATCTCCGAAGGGCGTGCCTCGATCTGCCAGCAGATCCGGGGACTTGTTCAGACGAACCGCCCCAGGCATCAAACAGTTGCCGCTGGCTGCGGCGTGCTGGCAGTTTCCCTGCTGCCGGTTTTTCTCTGGCGCAGCGAAAAGGGACTTGTCGTGTATATCATCTGCGTCATCGGCATGTTCGCCGGTCTGGCCCTGCTGTCGCCAGCCCTGTATGCCCGCCTGGCCGGCTGGTTGGGCCGCCTGCCCAGCCAGGCCGGCGGTCCGGGCCGGATCGCCCTGCTGAATATTCGCGGCCGCCGGGATTTCGCCATCGCCGCAACCATCATCTCGATCATTGTCGCTACGACGATCGTGATTGCGGCGATATCCACCAGCGATCGGCAGGGGGCGGCGATCTATGCCGCCCGGATTAAATACGCGCTGGAATTGTCGCTGGGCGGCCTTGATGACCGGATGGTCGGCCTGATCCGGCAAGTTCGCCCGGTTGAGGCGGTCTGCGCCAATTATTACTCCAGTTCGGTGGAAGTGGCCGGGCAAAGCATCGCCATCTACCGGGTACATGGCGTGACCCCGGAGCATGCCGGTTTCATCGATTATGCTTGGACCAGCAGCCACGCCGATCCCTGGCAGGATCTGGCCGGCGGACGAAACATCCTGCTGACCCAAACCCTTCGCGTCATTTATCAGGTCCGGGAGGGCGATGTCCTGGTGTTGAAGATTTTCGGACGCGACGGACGTTATCGCGAATGCCCCTATACAGTCATTGGTTTCTTTGATGACTGGCAGACCAAGCTGGGCCGATATGCGCTGATCAGCCAGACGAATTTCCGGGAAGACTTTGCGGCGGACGCCTATGACAGCGTGTACGTTCGGGCCGGCGACGCCGACGCTGCCGCGGCGGCCCTGGCGGAAGCCCTGAGCCGGCAGCAGATTACCATCAGCCAGGTCG
>JAEXPB010000110.1 GCA_023438965.1 Bacillota bacterium
CTGTTCTTCGGCCTGTAAGGAATCTCCGGCTGCCTGATCTTCGAAAAGGGCATCGGGTCATTGGACTCGATGCCCTTTTATTCTGGCAGCTCGCATCCGCATGCCGCACGAAGTGCGGCGAGGCAGGATCTTTCGCTGGCAGCTCGCATCCGCATGCCGCACGAAGTGCGGCGAGGACAGCGAGCGAGAAGAATCAATCAGCCCACCCATGGCGCTTTCAATATCCCGGTCGGATGGAGCTGGTATTCGTAGCTCCACTCGTTATCGGTTGAACGCCAGGCGTTCGGGCCGACCCAGCTGATCGTGCTGACACAATTGTGGACGGGACCGAATGAATTGACCCGGTTGCCATAGAGAATCAAGTCAATTTGGTGCGCACCGTCGGCCAGCCCGTTGACTGTCAGGTCATAGGGGCTGTAAATGATCCGGCCGGCCCGGTTGCCATCGACAGCGACCGCGATCAGCGCGCCGCGGTAGTATGGCGCGTGGATGGTCAGGCTGCCGCCGCGGGATTCGGCCTGCAGCTGGTAGATCACGTTGCCGCCATAGAATGGCAGGCCTTGCGGCACGATATCGCCGAATGCCAGCTGGCGGACCGGCGCGGTCAGCACCTTGGCGGCGCCGGCTACCCGGACGCCGAAATCACCGAGCAGATAGCACCATTCCAGATTGGTCCGCCGGCCAAAGGGCCAGACCACTTCCAGAACGCTCCGGCCAGCCGGCAGATCCGGCAGGCGGACGGTCTGGATCGCTTTGTCGACGTACCAGCCGGTCAGGACTGACGGCACCAGTTGGCCATTCAGGATAATCGTGGCCGCTGCGGCATCCTCCAGGGCCAGGCTGGGCGCCGTGACCGGAATTTCCGCTGCGATGGTAAAGCGCAGGCGAGCCTGATGTTCCGACTTTTCCGCCGGAACAGTCCATGGCTGGGCAAAGGCTTCCCGGCGCGACGGGTAGTTCAGCAGCTGACGTAGCTGGTTGTCGGCGCGCAGGATCTCTTCGGCTGGCTGCCAGGGCTGGCTGTCCAGCGCATATTCGGCAATATCCAGCAGCAGCGCGTTTGGTTCACTCAATCGGACCGGAACCTGGCCAGCGGGGAGCAGCCAATTTCGTTCCAGACAAGTGGACGGCAAAGCTGCCGGCCTGACCGGCTGATACGCCGCAGCAGCCGTATTGACCGGTGCCGCCGGTTCCATCAGCAGCAGCAGACTGTCGTGGTCGTACAGGGTCCGGTCGAAGCTGGTCCAGCCAGTTTGCCTGTCGGCCGGGACAACTTGCCGCGATCCATCCATCGTGTTCATCAAGGTAAGCCGCCAATGCCCGCGCAGCTTGATTTTCAGGGCGTTGGCGCGCGGGATGTCCTTATTCTCCGGATGGCGTCCGCGAGCGATGAACAGCCAGCGGTTGGCACCGTCCTGACGCAGCTGATACAGCAGGTCATCCGCCCGGCTGCCATTACGACGCAGCAGGCTGACTTCCCGGACCGGCTCCAGGGCCTGCAGCACGGCAACCTGGGCCAGCGGCAGCTTCTCGGACCGATCATACAGCGCCTGCAGCCGGTCATCCGGCCGGCCGTCAATCAACTCCGGCCGGTCGCAAAGGAAGATCAGGCGGCCACCGGCAGCGCTGAAGGCTTCCAGCCGGCTGGCGGTGGTCGAGCGCAGCATGCGCAGATCCGGCACGATGACGACGTCGTATTTCATCTGGCCGACAGCCAGCGGCGCACTGGCGGCCGGACATTGGCCGGGCAGCAGCGATTCGCTGATGAAATCGAAGTCGATCTGACCCAGCAGGAGCCATTGGGTCAGCGCCTGGAAATTGGCGTCCATCTGCGCGCGGGCGGCAGCTGTTTTCTCCTGGGAGCCCCAGATCAGCCAGTAGCTCTCCACCGGATGGATGACACCGACCCGGCAGACTGCCTGGCCGCGGGTCAGCGCAGTGTTGACGCGCGCGAAGTGGTCTTCGACGACCGGGTATTCCTTGAACCACGGCACCTGGTAATTGATTGTCGCCGGATAGTCCCGCTTGGCTTCGCCGGCCATGGACACCCAGGACAAGTGCGGCACACGGACCGTGACGCCCAGGGCTGCCTGCCAGTCGCCCTGCAGTTTATGACCGCGGAAATCGAAGTCCCAGTTGGTGACGCCATAAAGCTCGGACAGGACGCCGGGGCAGCCGAACTGGCGAGCGGCGGACTGCGCTTGCTTGGCGGTGGTCAATTCATAGCGGTCGCACAGCATGTCGATGCCGGGCAGGTCGAAGCCGCGGTAAGAGCGCATCGCTTCGCCCAGGGCTGCGGTCTGGCTGGCCAGCGTAGGTTCTTCCATCATGTGCCCGGTCAGCATCAAATTGTGTTGCCGGCACCAGGCGCCGCAGTTGTCCGCGAAGGCTTCGGCAAACCGTTCGGCAATATGGTCATGGTACAAGTAGCGCGTCCGGGAGACCTGCGCGCCGGGCAGCTCCCAGAACAGCTCCGGCAGATGGGCCAGCAGATCTTCGCCATAACTCGCCTGGTATGTTTCCGGCAGGTCGTCCGTCCAGGGCAGGATGACATCCGTCTGTTCGGCCGCGAAATTCAAGGTGGTCTTATGCGAGAACTGCGGTTCGTCGGTGAAGATGGCCGGCACGACACCGCCGAAATCCGCGCCGACAGTTGCGGCATATCGGTCGTGCGTCGTCCGGATGAAAGCGTCGATGGCCTTTTTATTCAATGTGTCCACGTAAGTCTGGTTGTTGAACCAGGGGCTGGCGTTCGCGGTTTCCACATAGGCATACCAGCGGCGGACACCGGCTTCGGCCGGTTCTGTCCCGTTGTTCAGGCGATAGCCGGCCAGATTGCCTTCGGCGTCGAGCCGGACATCATAACTGGCGATCAGGCGGCCATTGCCGGTCCGGGCACCCTTGGCCGCGGAAATGATATTCTCGGCTGAAGATTGATTTTCGGCATAAGACTGTGCGGTGAACAGCAAATGTCTGGCCCGATAGGCTGGATCCTTGGTCACCAGACCGCCGGCAGCGCCCGATGGCCAGCGATCCTCGTCGTACAGCCAGGCCAGCATGGATTCCTGCCGGGCCTTTTCGACGCAGTCGCGGATCAGCTGCATATATTCATCACTCAGATACGGCGTCGCCATGCCGGTCCGCACATGCATGTGGAAACCGCCGAAACCCATGGATTTCAGCTGCTCGATCTGCCAAAGCAGTTCCTCGCTTTTCAGCTCGCAATTCCAGGCCCAGAAAGGCGTGCCGCGATACTCCGCCGTCGGGTTCTCAAACAATTGGGTGTCGAAAGACTGGACATTTTTCGGGTACAGCATGAAATGAACCTCCTATATCCTGACCACATGCAACTAAAGGACATCAAGCAAATCATACCTTGTTTACGGCCTCGCTGCCAGACGGCTGACCGGACGATCCGCACCTTCTTCTGGACGATTCGAATATTTTATCAGGCAGGCCGTACGGGAATAAGAATGTCCAAGAACAGATTTTTGCGGTAGAATAATGAAGGATTGAAAAACCCTGGCCGCCGGAATGACCGGCCGCGGCAGACCAACTGCGGAGCGCCGCGAACAGTCAGCCGGAGAAGGATGTGGCAAATGATGA
>JAEXPB010000128.1 GCA_023438965.1 Bacillota bacterium
GTCCCGGAGCAGGCGAACGACCCGCCAGCGACAGAACGACACCTGCGGCTGCTGTTCCAGGATCTGGCGGTAAATGGCCAGTACAGTCCGGCCGGTCGTTGTGCCCTGGTGGATGACCCGCGGGAAACTGGAACCGACCGGCTGCAGCAGGTCATAAGTACCGTCCGCCCGGCGGTCGAAGGTCACGCCCAGACGTTCCAGTTCCGGCACGAAGCCCGCGGCATCCTGGGTCAGCCGTTCTGCCAGCGCCGGATCGTTCTCGCCGCCGCCGGCTCGCAGGACATCGGCGGCGAAAATGGCCGGCGAATCGCCCGGCGCCAGCGGCGCGCAGAAGCCCATGATTTCGGTCGAAGCGCAGCCGCCCAGGTCAGCCACGATGACACGCAGCGCCGGATCGGCGGCGGTGATGGCCACCGCCGCCTGCAAGCCGGCCAGGCCGGCGCCGACAATCAGGATATCGGTGTCGGCGCGGATCATTCCCAGACCGCCCCTTTGGCCAGCGAGCCGACACATTTGGAGAACAGCCGCAGGAAAGGCGGATACTGTTCCTTGGCGAATTCCCAGTGCCAGTTCTTTTTCCGCTCCGCCAGCTCGGCGGCCGGCACATCGAGGTCGAGCACGCGGGCGTCAAGGTCGATGACGATCCGGTCGCCGTCGCAGACCAGGGCCAACGGCCCGCCCAGCGCAGCTTCCGGCGAGACATAGCCGATGCTCAGGCCGCTGGTGCCGCCCGAGAAACGGCCGTCGGTGACGATCGCGACCGAATGGTCCAGACCGCGCCCCTTGAGCTCTTTCTGGAATTGATAGGCGGTGGTGCCAAAGGTAGCCTTCGGCCCGAGATAACGAATGACCGCCGCGTCGCCGGCCTGGACGAGACCCTGGCCCAATCCGGCCAGGGCGGCCTCCAGCGTGTCGAAGACCTTGGCCGGACCGCTGAACCGGCGCATCGCCGGATCGACGGCACCGGCCTTGATGATGCTGCCGTCCGGGGCAAGGCTGCCATAGAGGACAAACAGGGCGCCGGCTTCGGCGAACGGATTCGCCGGCGACTGGATCACCTTCGGATCATAGACGATCGCGTCGGCATAGTTTTCGGCCACGGTCCGGCCGGTTACGGTCAGGCTGTCGCCATGGAGCAGCGGCAGCAGTTCGTGGAAAATCGCCCGCGAGCCGCCGGCCCGGTCCATGTCCTGGAAATGCCAGGGGCCGCTGGGCGATGCGCCGACAATCTGCGGCACCCGGCGCGAAGCGATGTCGAATTTCCGCCACCAGTCGCCCTGCAGGCCAGCCTCGGTCGCGATGGCCGGGATGTGCATCAGCAGGTTGGAGGATGCGGCCGTCGCCATGGTCATGGCGATGGCGTTGTCGATGGCTTGTTCCGTGATGATGTCGCGGGCGCGGATGTTCTTTTCCAGCAACGTCATGATCTGGCGGCCAGCCTGGTAGGCCATCTGCAGGAGATCCGAGCTGACCGCCGACGACACGGCGTTGCCGGGCAGGGACATGCCGAGGATTTCCGCCGCCAGGCACATGCTGTTGCCGGTGGTCATAACGCCGCAGGCGCCGCAGGGGCAATACATCCCGGACACCTCACGCTCGGCCTGCTTCCGGTCGTACTTGCCGCTCATGGTCTTGCCGACATTATCGGTCAGGTCGATGTAGTTGACGCTGACGCCGTCCATATACGGCATTGGCATGTAGCCGCCGGTAACCAGGATCGCCGGGATGTTCAGCCGCGCCGCCGCCATCAGGTGGCCGGGCACGATCGAGTCGCAGGTGCTCAGCAGCACCATCGCGTCGAACATGTTGCTCTCGACGATCAACTCGACTTCGTCGGCGATCAGGTTGCGGCTGGGCAGCTCGATGTAGCTGGGGTTCTTGAGCACCATGCCGTCGCAGATGCCGGAGGTCATCACCTCGAGCGGCAGGCCGCCGGCTTCGCGGATCCCCTGCTTGACCCGCTCGCTGAGGTTGCGCAGATGGACATGCCCCGGATTGTATTCATTCCAGGAATTGACTACTGCCACCAGCGGACGGTTGAATTCCTCCTCGGTGTAGCCCATGCCGCGAACCAGGCCGCGGCGGCATTCCTTGGCCACACCGTATTCCCATTGGCTGCGTTTGGTGTTCGGCTGCTGATCGTTACCCATTTTGTGCGCTCCTTTCTGCGGCACCGGCCGGTCCGGCCGGTCCGCACCGCTGCGTGCTATTGCAGCATGCTGTCGATGACGCCGTCGATGGACTGGCCGCCGTCGACAAAGAAGGTCTGTCCGACGATGTAGCGCGACTTGCTGTGGTCGGCGAGGAAAAGCACCAGCGGCGTGATGTCGTCGACCTGGCCCAGGAAACCGGCCGGGATTTTCCGTTGAAAGGCGATCAGGTCCTTTTCCGAGTAGCGGTCGGACAGTTTGGTCATCACGAAACCGGGGGCGATACAGTTGACGTTGATGCCGTATTTGGCGACTTCGACGCCCAGCGACTTGGTGAACATGTTCAGGCCGGCTTTGCCGGCGCTGTAGGGCAGCAATTTCCGCCGCACCCAGGTGACCTGGCTATGGATGGAGCTGATGTTGATGATCTTGCCCTGGATATGGTTGTCGATCATGTTCCGGATCGCCGGCTGGGCGCAATAAGCCGCCGCGCTGAGATTCAGGGCGATCTGGCTGTCCCAGTAGTCCAGCGGCAGGTCGGCGAATTCGCCTGCCGGGATTTTCAGGGCACCGCCGGCATTATTGACCAGAACGTCGATCGTGCCGAAGCGGGCCAGAAAATCGGCCAGCATTTTCTCGCAGTCCGCGCGCCGGCTGACGTCAGCCTGGAAAATTTCGGCCTCAACACCTTGCTCGCGTACCAGACGCGCCGTCTTCTCCGCGCCTTCCTGGTCCTTGTTAAAGTTGATGCCGATGTTGCAGCCTTCTTTGGCGAAAGCGACGGCGCAGGCGGCGCCGATGCCGTGGGATGATCCGGTAATCAAGACATTTCTGGACATGGGGGTCCTCCTTATTTAATCACAAATGATTTTATTTTGGGCAGCGGACCGGTCCTGGGGAGCGGTCGGACTTCAGATGCAGGCGCTATTTCAGATGAATTGTTCGAAAGCCAGACGGGCGGCGCCGAGGGCGGCCTGATACTGGCCCAGGCGGGATATGGCGAAATGAATGTGCTGGCGGCGCTCTTCCGGCAGGATCTCCTGGATGGACGCCAGGGTCCGGTTGAACAGATAACCGTCGGCGCGGCTCTGGCCGCCGGCAAAGATGACGGCGTCCGGCGAATACAGCTGAATCATGCCGGCAATACCCGCCGCATTATATGCAGCGGCGGTCGACAAGATCCGGCAGGCGTCCGGGTCGCCTTGGGCGGCAGCGTGGTCCAGCGCCGCGG
>JAEXPB010000153.1 GCA_023438965.1 Bacillota bacterium
GGGGACGCCGACAGCGCCGAAGACAGCCCTGGCCGCTTCAGAATACAGGCCGTTGCCATAGCAGAGGCATAGCCAGGGCTGCAGGCCGCGGCTGATCATGTTGTCGACAATCGAATCCAGCCAGGTAAAATCATATACGCCCTTTTCCTTCTCCGTCCTGGCCCAGCCGGATTGCAGGCGAACCCATTTGACACCGATGGCGGCCACCTTGTCATAAGCTTTTTCCGGGTTGAAAACATTGCGGTCCAGTTTCTCAAATCCGATACCCAGTTTGGAGAATTGAATTTCCGATGCCTTTTTCGGCTGCACCTGACCGACTTCGATTAATCTTTCCATTTTACACATCTCCTGTATCTTATGATTCTGAGCAGGAAGCTCCCGGCGTTGCCAGAACGCGGCAGCAGTCCGGAATCGGGGCGTTTGCCCATTTAAATTATAGGCGTTTAGTTGCGGCAGTGGTAGCGATATCTTATTGACTTGTTCAAATATCTTGCCGCCGTGCCTGCTGCCGCCGTTTTGGTAACCCCTGCGCTGGCGGCTGGCAGGTGATCCGCTAGAATATAAGTACAGCCATTTCGATGATTGTGCTGCCAATGAAAGGGGGCATTGCCATGTCTTATGCCAGTGAAGACCTGCGGAATGAGCATGAAGGCATCCTGTTTGGATTGCAGATCCTGGATGTGATGATCCGGCAGCTGGAAGCCAAGCAACTGGCTGATCCGGATGATTTAGCACAGATGGTCCAGTTTTTCCGCCTGTTCGCCGACAAATGCCATCACGGCAAAGAAGAAGGCCTCTATTTTCCAGCCCTGGAAAAGGCCGGCGTCCGCAATGCGGGCGGGCCGATCGGGCAGATGCTGCTGGAGCACGCGGAAGGACGCCGGTATGTAGCCGGCATGAGCGAAGCCTGCGCAGCGGAGTTGAAAGCAGGCCCATTCATCGTTGCCGCGCAGGGATATATCAAGTTGTTGCGCGCGCATATCGACAAGGAGAACAACATCCTGTTCCGCCTGGGCGACCAGAAAATCGTCGCTGCGGAACAAGACCGGCTGCTCAAGGCCTTTGCGGCTTTCGAAGCTGAGGTTATGGGACCGGGCGTCCATGAGGGTCTGCATGAGATGCTGGACCGGTTTGAAAATAAGTACCTGGGTTAATTCCGGCGTTTAGTCTGCTAATCCGCGGCATTTGCCGGTCTTGGAACGGGAATCATGGCCATGGTTCGCGGGTGCTGATTGCCGCCGGCCGCTGGCCGGTTTATAAATACCGTTCGATGATCAGGATTTCCCGTTCTTTGCGGGAGCGACCTTCTTCCCGAAGCAGGCAGATCCGGCCATGACCGCGTAAGGAAACCACCGCGCCGATCGGCACATCGTGGTCTGGCCGCAATTCTTCCCGCCAGTTGACCTGCACGGCGCCGGCGCGAATCAGGTCGGCCATATCTGTCCGCGACAAGCCGAAACCGCTGGCCGCCACCTTGTCCAGCCGCCGGGAGGCCACGGTGATGCGCAGCGTCGTTGAATCCCGGGCGGTCGGTGCGATCGCGGCCAGGGACTGGGATTCAACCTGGACAGCCAGTGCGCCGACCCGTTCGAGCTGGCTGGCGATGAACGGCGCGATGGCGGCCAATAACAGGATCGTCGCCCCATCTGCCCGAACAAGGATGTCCCCCAGCTGATCGCGCCGGATGCCCAAGCCCAGGAGACTGCCCAGATAATCCCGGTGACCTGGCGCGGCCGACCGGGGTGGCAGGCGCAGATTCAAGGCGCCGATCGTGCCGGCCAAATCAATCTCGTCAAAACTATCGGGTGTATGTCCGTCCGGCGGATCTTCCGGCAGCAAAAAGCATACCTGACGTTCCGCGCCGGCATATCCGCCGTTCATCTGCCAGGCCCGGCTATTTTTCTTCAGCCAGATGGCCGCATCGGCCTGTTCTGCCGGCGTCAGGAACCCCGTATGGGTCGGAAAGCCGCGATCGGCCGCCTGCCGGGCCAGGTCGCCCAGCCGGTCGATGAAACGCGGGTCACCGGCCATGGCTGGCATTATTCCGGATAATCCGGCGATAATCGTCGAGATTTTGCCGCAGCAGGGCCGGTGTGTCCAGCTGGTAGGGACAGTGGCTGCTGCACTGGCCGCAATGCCTGCAATCTTCAATCAAGGCCATTTTGGCTTGCCATTCCGGGGTCAGCAGAGGAGCGGCCGGCGCCCGGGACAGCAGCAGCGTCATCCGGGCTGCCATCGGGATCGGTATGCCGGCCGGGCACGGCAGGCAATAACCGCAGCCGCGGCAGAAGGAGCCGGCGAGTTCGGACCTGTCCCTGGCGACGGCCGCCCAGAGCTCATCAGTCATGACTGGCGGATTCGCCTCGAGAGCCAGGAATTCCGCCAGCTCGGATTCCCGCTGCAGTCCCCAGATCGGCAGTACATTGGCATATTGACGCAGGAAGGCGAATGCCGCCGGAATATTCGTCAGCAAGCCGCCGGATAATGCTTTCATGGCGATCAGGCCGACGTCGTTTTGACGGCAGACCTCGATCAGTTCCAGATCGGCCGGCGAGGACAGCAGATTCAGCGGGAATTGCACCGTGTCGTAAAGACCGGAGCGGGCGGCGGCCAGGGCCACTTCCAGGCGATGGCTGGTAATGCCGACGAAACGGATCAAGCCGTCTTGCCTGGCTTGCTGCAGGGCGGCATACAAACCGTCCGGCCCGGTCGGGTCCGGCAGTTGCCGGGGATTGTGCAGCTGATAGAGATCGATATGATCAGTCTGCAGCATTTTCAGGCTGGTCTCCAGGTTGGCCCGCAGGGTCGGGCCGTCTTTGGCCGGTGTCTTGGTGGCCAGGATGATCCGGGAGCGGACATCAGCCAGGGCCAGCCCGATTTTCTCCTCGCTGTCGGAGTACCCGCGGGCAGTGTCGAAGAAATCGACTCCATGATCATAAGCTTGGCGCAACAGCCGCTGCGCCGCGGTCTGATCCAGGCGCTGAACCGGCAGCGCACCGAAGCCGCAGCGGCTGACCATCTGATTTGTGCGCCCCAGGCGCATTTTTTCCATCATGTACAACCCCGTTTTTTACCGCCGGCCGCCGGCGGTTGATTACTCGCGTCCCTAATCCACGCTCTTGTCGATCAAGCGGCGCAGAATTTTCCGCGATGTGTTCTTCTCGAATTCTTCCGGGCGGATTTTGACCAGATTGACCGCCTTGTAGGATACCATCCGGGTGTTTACCTTCCGGACCTCCGCGTCAAAATAAGCTTGCGCCTGATCGACTCCCAAGGCCTTCAGCGTGTCGGAATTGGGGAAGATCTCGGCGACGATCACTTCCTTGTTCTTCTGCGAACGGCTTTCGCCAGCATAAACGACGACTTCCTCAACCCCCGGGATATTGGCGATCTTGGCCTCGATTTCCTCCGGGTAGACATTTTTGCCGTTGCTCAGGATGATCAGGTTCTTCAGCCGGCCGGTAATGTAGATCCAGCCTTCGTCATCCAGCTTGCCATAGTCGCCGGTACGAAAATAACCTTCCTCGTCAAATGCCGCCGCAGTGGCTTCCGGATCCCGATAATAACCGAGCATGACATTCGGACCCTTGACGCAGATTTCGCCTTCGCCATTCTCGTCCGGGTCCTTGATCTTGATCTGTTCGTGCAGGTTTGGCAGGCCGACGCTGCCCTTTTTCTGGAATTTGTTGCGGTTGCAGGAAACGAGCGGGGCGCATTCCGTGATCCCGTAACCGTTGAGAATCGTGATGCCAAGGGCGTCGAAGGTATCGATAACCTCCTGTTTCAGGGCGGCGCCGCCGCAGATGACCATTTCCAGCTTGCCGCCCAGCTGACTCAGCACACTCTTGAACAGGATCCGGCGCAAGTCGATCCCGACCTTGCGCAGCCCATTGCTGATCTTCATCATGGCCCGCAGCAGTCCGGCCTTGCCGCTCTCAGCCGCGCCGGACCAGATTTTGGCGTTCAGTTTCTCCAGGAACAGCGGCACCAGGACCAGATGTGTCGGCTGCTGCTCCTTGATCTCGCTGGCGATGTATCGCAGACCGCTGGAAATATAAATGGTTGACCCCTGGGCATAATGCCCGACAAAGTTGACCGTCGAGCCGAAGGTGTGGTGCGGCGGCAGGAAGTTGATTGTCTTGGGGGTGATCGCAAATAGGTACATGCCGTTGGTCATGTCGAGGACTATGTTTTTCTGCGACAGCATGACGCCCTTGCCTTTGCCGGTTGTACCGGAAGTGAAGACAATCGTCGCCAGACGCTCGCGGTCGATGACATAATCATAATAAGAATTGTCGCCTTGCCGATAGCGTTCAGCACCGTCGGCAACAATATCGGATAACTTGATCGCCGCGATTCCCTTTGGCTCGCCCAGACAGATGCTACGGATCAAGGACGGGACTTCCGCCGCTGCCGATTCCAGTTTGGTCTCGATCGACGGGCTGTACAGGACATAGGCGCATTCTGCGGTGCGCAGGATGTCCAGTAAATCATCGGCCGGCAGGTCTTTGTCGATCGGTACCACCACGGCGCCGATCGACATCAGGGCAAAATAGGAACAAATCCATTCGTAGGAGCTTTCGCCAGCCAGGGCTACATGCTTGTCGCGGCAGCCCAGCGCGGTCAGGCCGGTCCCCAGGCTGCGGATATGGTCGCGGGCTTCCGCGTACGTCACGTCGCTTGTCTGCTGGTCATGGGGATTTTTCTTGAAAGAGATTGCAATCCGGTCCGGGTACTTTTTGGCCACATTTTCCGTCATGATCCGGAAATCTTCAAAAACAGTCGTTTCATACAACGGATAGTTGCCTTTTTTCATGCTGCTCCATCACTCCTGCTTTGTTCTGATATTCTGTGCTCTATTATGCAAGCTCAACTTTTTTTTTGCAACGGATCGTATTAATTTCGCAAATCCGGCTACCTTTTTTATTAAAAACGTGGCAAAATAGGAATTACGGCCGCAGGCTGCGCCAGATCGCAGCCCTTTGCCTATATCGCCTGTTGCCGGCAGGCGAACAGGCATTGCGCCATCGAGACAGCCGGCAGGTGCTTCAAACATCGTGAAGCAGGAAAGAAGGAGAATATGCCAGACAAATCCATCAAATGCAAAGACTGTGGCGCGACTTTTATTTTCAGTGAGGCGGATCAGGATTTCTACCGCGAGAAAGGCTTTGCCAATGAACCGCAGCGCTGCCCGTCCTGCCGCGCCGCTCGTAAACAAAGCAGAAATGAAGGCGGCTCCGGCTCGCAGCGGGAAATGTATCCTGCCGTTTGCGCAGCTTGCGGCCGGGAGACCATGGTTCCGTTCAAACCGAGTTCGGACAAGCCGGTTTATTGCCGGGATTGCTTCCAGAACCGTCGGCGCTAAGGCTCTCGTCAGTTCTCACGAGCAAAGGGAGTGTCTCGTATCGGAGGCACTCCCTGTTTTTATTTTAGTCAGTCAAACAGATGTTGAACGGCCATTCAGCGGATCAGCTTAATGGCCTCCCGCAAAGTATTCTCGTCTATGGCGCCCTGGAAGCCGGTTACCGCATTGCCGGCGGCGTCAATCAGGATGGTCGTCGGGATGGATGTGATGCCATAGGCGTTCGCGGCTGATTGCTTGGTATCGAAATAAACCGGGAAGCTGAAGCCCTGCTCCTTGACATATTGCTGCCCCTTGGCCTGCGTCTCGCGCTGCCCGTCGACCAGGTCGACCATCAGGAACACGACATCCTGCCCGACGTCGGCGTAAACTTTGTCGAAATGCGGCATTTCACTCTTGCAGGGCGGGCACCAGGACGCCCAGAAATTCAGGACTACCGGTTGGCCTTTGAAATCGGACAGGCGGACCGCCTTGCCGCTGGCATCATAAACGGTGAAATCCGGTGCCACGATCGTTGCGCCGGTGGTCTGCCGGCTGCCGGCCGCCGGGATCCTGCCAGCCAGGGTTTGATAGGCCAGATAGGCGCCGCCCAGGAATAAAATAAAAACAACCAGGCTGATTATCGTGATCGCTTTTTTGGTCAATGGTTGCAGCATAATCGGTCCTCCAACATGCAGAGATGGTTCAGGTTGTTCGGATTGTCAGCAGATCCAGCCAG
>JAEXPB010000452.1 GCA_023438965.1 Bacillota bacterium
CGCGCATGCTGTCCCGCAGCGAGAAGGCGACGCCTTCGAGCACGGCGCGGGTGAAATGGGTTTTGGTATGCTTCATCGAGGCGCCGGTGAAGCTGGCGCGCAGGTCGGCATCGTTATATGGGGCGAGCTCGCCCATCAGGTAGGGATGGAAGAACAATCCTTCGGCGCCGGGGGCGACCGCGGCGGCGCCGGCGTCCAGCCAGGCATAGGCGCTGCCGCCCTCCGTACGGGCGCGCAGGGCTTCCGGCTCGCCGAAGACATCACGGTACCAGCGGTAGGAAGAGGCGCAGGACCGGGTGCCGGTGCCGGGGTACCACAGGCCGGGAATGATATGGGCATAGGTGAACAGGCAGGGATGGGCGACAATCCGGTCGGTGATCGCGCACAGGCGGCCGGCGGTGGCCATCTTGGCGGTGGCCTGCCCGACGTGGATCGCGCCGGAGCCGTAGACCTCCAGCGCCGTGTCGGTGGTGCCGATGATCACCGGCGTGCCCTGGCGCAGCCCGAGCCAGCGGGCGGCGGTGGCGGTCAGACCGCCGGTCAGGTCGGTCGGCTGCCGCAGCGGCGGCAAGGTATCGATGTCGAGGCCGATCATCGCGCAGAGCTCGGGCGACCAGACGCCGCCGCGGACATCGTACAGCTCCGAGCCGATCGCCTCGATGGTGTCGGTGGCCAGCTCGCCGGTCAGCCGATAGCGGATGTAGTCCTTCTCAAAGAGAATATGGCGGATCCTGGACCATACGTCCGGCTGGTGGCGCCGGACCCAGAGCAGCTGCGGCAGGGTCCAGACTGTGCCGGGGCGGTGCAGCGAGACCGCGAAGACCTCGTCGCCGTGCTCGCGCTCCAGTTCAGCCGTCTCGGCGCTGCTGCGCTGGTCGGTCCAGAAAATGGCGTTCTGCAGCGGTTCCACCTGACTGTCGCAGAGAACGGCCGTATGCGTCGGCGCGTCCACGGCCAGGGCGGAAAGCTGCGCGGGCAGATCGGGGACGCGGGCGCTCAGGGCCTTGATGGTGGCTTCCAGCGCCCGCAGCCAGTCGGCCGGATTCTGCTCCGCATAGGAAACAGCCGGATACAGGGTCGGATATTCTTCGAAATGGGTGGCCAGGGATTCGCCGGTCAGGGAAAGCAGCGTCGCTTTCGCACCGCCGCTGCCAAAATCGATACCGAGCAGCATGCTATCACCTCAAGCTAATTTTCTATTTTCATGATAGCGTAGTAGAAATTAATTTTCAAGATCTGTTGCAAATAAATTTTACTAGTAGTAAGATTATCGTGAAAACATCTTACATTAACCGGAGGACTGTCAAATGCTGGATTATACGCTCAAAATTGCATTGGTACCCATACGCCGGCACATCATCGGCAAACGGGTCGGGATTTTCAGCCAGGCGGTGGCCAAAGAAGTCAAGGACGACGTCGTCCCGTACATCAAGGCCAATTTTGCCTCAGCCAAGGTTTCTTTTGTCGATATCGAGGACTTTAACGAGGAAGGCCTCTTTTATGACGTCATGGACAGCGAGCGCCTGGCCGCCCGGCTGAAGGCCGCCGCCGTCGATGCCGTCTTCCTGATCAACTGCAATTTCGGCAGCGAGGAAGCGGCCGGCCGTCTGGCCCGCCTGGTCGGCAAGCCGGTCCTGATGTGGGCGGTCCGCGACACCCGCATCGATCCGGACGGCATGCGCTACACCGACGCCCAGTGCGGCTCTTTCTCGCTAAGCCGCATCCTGCAGCGTCTGGGCATCCCGTTCTCCTATATCGAGAACTGCCATGTCCGCAGCACGACTTTCGCCGAAGGTCTGCGCCGGTTCTTCTCGGTCGCCTGCATGCTCAAGAATTTCTTCGGCATGCGCATCCTGCAGATCGGCAGCCGGCCGGTGCCGTTCAAGAGCGTCATGTATAATGAATCAGAATTGATGGAGAAGTTCGGCATCGACATCGCGACCGTCAACTACGCGATCTTTGTCAAGGAATACAACAAGGTGCTGGCCGAGAAGGACTTCACGGCCGACCTGACCCAGCTCAAGGCCACGTTCGATACCGGCACCTACACGGACGAAGCCCTGGTCAAGATGCTGGCCTTCAAGGACACCTACCGCAATCTGGCCCAGGAATACAACTGCCGGATCGTGGTGACCGAGTGCTGGACCGCCGCGCCGCTGGCCCTGGGCGCCAACTGCTGCACCGCGATGAGCCTGCTGGCGGATGAGAAGCTGATCGTCACCTGCGAAACGGACCTGCTCGGCGGCATCACGATGGCCCTGCTGTCCTGCGCCGCTCTGGGCGAGAAGCTGCCGTTCTTCGGCGAATTCACTGCCCGCCATCCCAGCAACGACAACGCCGAGCTGCTTTGGCACTGCGGCCCCTTCGCCCCGAGCCTCGGCAAGGGCAACAACAAGATCTTCAACGAGAAGCCTTCTTTCACCGTCAAGGACGGCGAATACACCATCGCCCGCCTCGACGGCGACCGCGGCCAGTACTCCCTGCTGGGCGGCAAGTTCCGCACCACCGACGGTCCCTACACCTTCGGCACCTACCTGTGGGCGGAATTCGACGACTACAAGAAATGGGAAGAACGCCTGATCGACGGCCCCTACATCCATCACATGGCCGAGATCGAAGGTGACTACCGCGCCGCCCTGAAGGATTTCTGCCGCTTCGTGCCGGGCCTGAAGCCCGACCAGCCCTGAGCAGGAGGCCGATATGTTGAATCGATTAAAGAAGCTCAATCCGGAAATTCCTTTTTACAGCATCCATGACGCGGCCTTCGCCCGCTACGGCCTGGTTGTCCAAGGCGGCTGCGGCGCAGCGGCCGGCGCCCAGGTGCCCATGCCGGAAAGCGGCACCGTCTATGTCGCCTCCTTCGCCGCACTGGAAGCGGATGCCGGCATCCAGGCCCTCTGCGGGCGCTTCGGCGGCGTGCCGGCCCAAGCCGGCTACTGCTGCGGCTATAACACCCTGACGGCTTCGCTGGAATATCATAAAAGTCCGGAAGTGCTGGTCGCTCTGACGCCCCTGGTCCTGGTCCTTGGCCTGCCCGACCGCTGGCAGGACGGCGGCCTCGCCGGCAGCCAGCTGGAGGCTTTCTATCTGGACGCCGGCGATGTCGTCGAAGTGCTGCCCAATGTCTGGCACTTCGCGCCCTGCCAGGTCACCGATAGCGGCTTCCGCAGCGTAATCATCCTGCCGGCCGGCACCAACCTGAACCTGGACCAGCCGTCCGCCGATCCGCTGCTGTTCCGCAAGAACAAGTGGCTGATCACCCATACCGGCAACCAGGCGACGATCAACAAGGGCGTGCAGCCGCTGCTGACCGGTGATGTGGTGGACATCCGGTATTAAGCGAGTCCAGAGCGCTCTGCAAGTGCTGTACCGCCCGCGCTTCCTGATCGGCCATCGCGGCGATTATTTCGACCATCTTGACGCGGCCGGCCGGAAGCTTGACCGATTCGTCCGTAACCGGCAAAGCCGAAGCCAGGGCAATAACTTCCTGATAGGCTTGCATAGCCGCCGCCAGACAGCCGGCGGTCTGGCCAGGATGACGGTCCCGCATCTTCTCCAGATAACGAAGGGCGGCTTTCCGGTTGTTTAAGAGGAAGCTCCGGACATTGGCATGCCAATAAGTCTCCCCGGTGTAGTTGACTTGCTGCAGTTCAGATATCCAGGCCTGGAAAGACTTCCGGCCGGTTCGCCACGTTGGCCGGAACAGCTCCTTGTGCCGCAGGTCAAATTCATCCGTATCCGAGTCAAACAGGCGATCCTGATGCAGCGCAATGGCAAAAGCCAAAGCCTCCCGATCCGCCGCTTCCCTCGCTATCCGGTTTAAGCCGGCACCGAAGGTGAGCAACGCATAAGGCGGCACCGGTGCGGCAATCCGACCGATCTGGACCTCGTTTTCCCTGGCGTTCGTGCAGGCGCCAATCAGCGGATGCCGGCTGTCGTCACATCCGGTCAGAATAAATTCGGCATCATCGATGCGGACCGCGACGCAAGGCATCCCCCTTTGGAGTGAATCCTGGATAGCCGGCGCAAAAATCTGCCGATAAACTTGAACAGGATCGTTTCCGACTGCGTCGCCGTCGGCAATGATGTCGAAGATTTGCTTGCCGGTCACTTTTTCGATAAAGTTCAGCCGCATGAAGCCCAGCAGCTCCAGCGGCCACCAGCCGATGTCGACCTGGCCGCGGACCAGATTCCGGCTGCCTTCTTCACCCTGCATGATGAAGGCCTGGCCGATGTCGCCCATCAGCGTATCGTAATCGACGGCTATGCCTTCGCGATTGAGGATGAGCTCAATACCCCGCACATAACCGTTCATCCAACCGGCGTGCCAGGCTGGCTTGCCGGCGGGCAGCCAGTCAATCGCGGGCCTTACAGGCAAGTCCTCCTCATTTGGATGCCCATCCGGGAATTCGGCCAGATTCTTGACATATTGTTCCAGGGCGTTCCAGTTATCAAAGCCGTATTCTTTCGCCAAGGCCAATTGCGCTTCCGACAGACTCAACGCATGCCGGAAAATGCTCTCATCAGTGGCGTTGGCCCACTGATGCAGGTTGCGCAAAACGGTTAGACAACCTTTGTCCCCGCTTTTTTGTGCCTTCAGCAGGGATTTCGCTTCCTTTTTCAAATGCTCGATGCGGGGTGAAAGTGGCAGATGCCTGGACATAACGATAGATCTCCTTTCTAATAGTATCCATCGACTGCTGGATGGATAGAAAGAAGTTCCCCAGAAAAAAGATCGGATGGGCTACGCCCTTTCGGCAGTCATCGAAGCTCTCCTGAAGCTAAGAATATTATCGAATAGGTCTGAGTAATTGTCAAACGGGAAGAAGCGGGCGATAACCTCCCTAAATCATCTGCGCCGGCAAGATCCACACCTGGTCAGTCATGGGCAAAAGCTCCTTGGCCAGGCAAATGACCGCACCGGTTCCCATTTTCTTGGCCGGTATATCATTGATGCAGTGAAAGGCCCGGATCATCGACTTGGTCGGATCACTGGTGGTTTTTATTTTGATCGGATGAAGGAAATCTCCCTCGGAAATCAACAAATCGATCTCGTTTTTTTCCTGATCGCGATAGTAAAAAAGAGCAGGCTTGACAATGCCGTCATTATAATAGCTTTTAAGTATTTCACCAAAAACGAAACTCTCAAAAAGGTGACCCCACATCGCACCATTGGCCATCTGCTCGGGCGTGTTCCAGCCTAGCAACCAACAAGCGAGACCGGTGTCCAAAAAATAGAGTTTAGGGGTTTTCACCAAGCGCTTGCTGAAATTATTCGCATAGGGCTCCAGCAGATAAACCAGTCCGCTGGATTCTAATACCGAAAGCCACGCCCGTACGGTCTTGACATCCTTACCGCACATTTCGGCAATGGTTGTCAGATTCAGCATTTCGCCGGTCAGCGAAGCAACACCTTTAACGAATTTAATAAAGGCCGACTCATCCTGTATTTTTAAAACGTCCTTAATGTCTTTTTCAATGTAGGTCTGAAAGTACGAACTATAGTAGTCTGACCAATCATGCAGATCGCTTTCCGTTTCATGCTGCTCAGGGAAAAAGCCTTTATGGATAGTTGAAATCAACTTGGCGTAATCGAAACCGATTGACGACTTGTTCATAAAGGCCATATGTTCGGAATCCGGCAAGAAGGGTTTTCGATAGGGAATGCCGGCAAGTTCCCGGATTGAAAGCCCCAGCATACGGATAACACCAGCTCTCCCGGCTAGACTGTCACTGACATTTTTCATCAGTTTCATGCTTTGTGATCCGGTGAGATAGAACTGCCCCTTCTTTTTATCTTCGTCGACAATGTCTTTGATATAGTCAAAGAGTTCAACCGCCTTTTGTATTTCATCAACGATGACCGGTGGTTTATTAATATCGAAAAATAGCGACGGGTTCCTTTGGTGCTCTCACGCACCAGCGGGCGGTTTAATGTGACGTAGTTGATATCTTGATAAACTTCTTTCAGCATGGTCGATTTGCCGACCTGTCGGGCGCCAGTCAGTACCAGCACGGGCTTTCGTTGGGATATTCGCGCGACTACCGGCTCTAAATGCCTAGAATAATACATGACCGCGCACCTCATTTCCGAGAATTATGGAATACGATTCCATAATTCTCGGATTTAAATTAAATTTCAACCGCACGCCCTATCTCACCCCCCCAGTCGGCCGCCTCCTGCCGCTTCAGCCGCTGATACGCCGACGGCGTCATTTGCGTGACTTCCTTGAAGACTTTGCTGAAATGCTGGAGGTGGTGAAAGCCGGAGGCCTGGCAGGCCTCGGTCACCGATGAAGACAGGTTGTTCAGGACCTGCTGGGCGATGATGATCTTCTTGCGGTTGACATACTGGGAGAAGGTCAGGCCGGTCTCCCGGCGGAACATGCGGCAGATATGGAAGCGGGTGACAAAGAAACGCTGCTCCAGTTCTTCGAGGGCGATTTTCTCGTGCAAGTGGTCGTCGATGTAGGCGAGGATCCGGTAAAAACTGGAATCATTCGGCTGGGGTGTCTCCGTGACGGGACTGGCCCGGTTGAATTCGGCGATGTCGGCCAGCAGCAGGGCCAGCTCACCGGCCAGCTTCTCCTGCCAGAGGGCCGGCTGCTGGTCGTACAAACGATGGATGGCGCCGAAACGGGCCTGCATCAGGCGGTTAAGGTCGCCGGCCGTATGGATCAGGATGCAGGATGGCGCGTTGACCAGGCGCAGGGCCGGATCCAGCCCGTAGCGCTGCATGGCCTGCCAAACCAGCCCTGTCGCCATATTGATGTAGTAACGCTGGTAAAATCCCGGCGCCAGCTGGTAAGCCGTATGCATGATAAACGGATTGATCAGCAGCACGTCGCCGTCCCTGATCTCGCAGACCTGGTGATTGACCAGCAGCTGCGCGGTCGCCCGGGCGAAGAAATAGACCTCATAGCCATTATGGTAATGCATGCGCAGCTTGAAACGGTGATCATCCGCTTCGATGTAGTCGACAATCGTATTGGACAAGTGGTCATAATACTCTTTTTCCAGCATCGTCATCATCCTGTTCCGGCATGGGGTGTTCTATAGCTTTAGACTGTCTACAGACCAGCGTATTGATGCAATGAGAATTTTCGTTGCTGAATAGGGGAGAGGGTTGCATCAGGGAGGGCGTGTCCAAAATAATCGATAAAATTTATAGGCACAATGAATTTAAAACCATATTAAGGTTATTAACTTATGGTGAATTACTTTTCTGCGGTTTGCAGATCTTCAATATAAACTTATTTATAACATCTATTGCTTCGTCGACATTTTGCGCTACAGGCAGACGCCCAATTTGAGATGAATAAAGTTTATCCCAAGTATAGCCTTTAATGATCACCGGAGGCCAACTCTGTTGACGTCGCGACTCAAATAGCCTGTTGCATGCTGTATGAACTAAAGGTAGATCCACAGGTTCATGTTGGATAATTAACTGCAGATCGATCAAATCGTGTGCCCGTTCACTGTTTAATGAGCTCAACGCATGCAACTTCTGCGCAATCTGATGATGAATTGGTAGCAATGCAATTGGCTTTGGTTCAGGAAAATTGAGTTTCAAAAATATTTCTCTGATATCCTTTGAAATCAAATAATCTGGATGATCAGTATCGCCAATTTCATCATGACCAATTTCAATCCTGACGGTAATCCATGATTTCCCATTATACTCAAGCTTGACATCATAAGGCTGCATGATATAATCAGCGGGCACGTTTTGGGGATTGGCAGGACTCTTTATCACCAGTCGACCGGTGAATCCATTCCAACCAATTTTTAAAGCCCTTTCGAGTTCATCCAAATATTTCGTCAAATTAATGCCACGCGCTGTATCTAGGTCGGAAGTAAATCGTGTTGTGGCATCACCATATCTCAATTTCATGGCGCTGCCACCTTTAACGACACCAGAAGGCAGCAGCTGCCCGATAATCGCATTAGCCATAATTACTTTTATTTGTATAATATTAGCTGAATGACCGAACATCCGTTCAATTGCCAAATCAAGATTTCTTCTGCTATTGGGGCACTTATCAGACATTTTCCAGCTCCTTAATCAACGCCTTGCTTTCGTCTACGGTAATGATTCCAATTCTTCTAGATTCCTCAACGGCATTGATCAATCGTTCGATCATAATCGTTCCAACACACGATCGAATGGCATTTACAATATCTTGTGCTGGAATTCCTTCATAATAAACCCTATCGTTGTTGATACTCTTTTTGATGACGCGAACATGATCGGGTAGTCTTTTCCGAATTCTCAACGAGGAAGCGACATAAATGCAGGCCGGGTTTGTGGGGATGAGATTGTGAAGCGCTAAAACAGACTCGCCGAAAAGACAAGCATCAGTACCAACCATTTTCACAGCTTCTGCATAAACATCCAGTTCTGTCGGTATATATCTGGATATTCGATATAAACCATACCCAAGTCGTTTCAACTTTCCGCGATGAGCTAATTTAGTTAGTTCAATATTGGGTATGCCAAGATCTTTGGCCTCATCGGTTGTGATAAGTCCATATTGGTCAGCTGCTATTTCGTAGATTTTATCGAAAGTGCTCATGCCAAAACTATACCATTTTTGGTATAGTTTTGGCAATAAAATCTGAGAATGATTTCAGATTTCTCGTAATAAAATGCCGAACGTTACATACAACGCTGTGGGTAGTCCCCCAGCCAATTTATGGCCCGGGTCTTATCCGATCGATATTCTAGTCCCCATTATAAACCGGATGTCAATATTGATGAAATGAACCGCAACTTAGCGTCTATATTTCCCGGCTTCGATTCGCTATATTGATCCTAGTGCTCGATAGTATCTGCAAACGTCGTCAAATCGAAACGGGGTGGTGTCTTTTGTTGAAAATCGGTGTCATTGGCATGGGCGGCCGGATGGCCGGCCTGACCCGGCTCCTGGCGGAGCGGCATGGCCATGATGTGGCCATTACAGCCTTCAGCAGCGATTTCCCGGAATATTCACTAGCCGCTTTAAGCCGGCAGGGCGTGACGGCGGCCCAAATGCGGCATTTTGCTGACCCGACCCAGATGCTGGCCCAGGAGGACCTGGACGGCATCATGATCGGCACCCGCTGTGATGCGCACACGGATATGGCCATTCTGTCCTTGCCGACCGGACTGCCGATTTTCCTGGAGAAACCGGTTGCCATCAACGTCGATCAGCTGCAGCGCCTGGCGGCGGCCGGAATGGCGTCCGCGAGCCCGGTGCTGGTCAGTTTCCCGCTGCGGGTCAGTCCGCTGGCCACCATGGCCAAAAAAATCGTCGACAGCGGTGAAATCGGTACGGTCAACCACGTCCAGGCGATGAACAATGTACCCTACGGCCGCGGCTATTTTCACAAATGGTACCGGAACGACCAGACGACCGGCGGCCTCTTCCTGCAGAAAGCCACCCACGATCTGGATTGCATCAATTATCTGGTCGGCTGCCAGCCGGTCCAGATCGCCGCGATGGATGCCAAGCAGATTTTCAAGGGCGACAAGCCGGCCGGCTTGAAATGCGCCGACTGCCCCGAACTGGCAGTTTGCCCGGAAAACGACTATTACCAGCAGTTTCCGGAATCGCTCTGCTGTTTCGCCGAGGACACTGGCAACCAGGACAGCGGCAGCATTCTGATCCGCTATGCGACCGGCATGCATGCCGCCTATTCGCAGAATTTCTTTGTCCGGAAAGCGGCCGGTCAGCGGATGATCCGCCTGATGGGCTATGAAGGCACGCTGGAGTTCGACTGGTACACCAATCAGGTCAAGGTCTGCTCGCATACCCGGGACTGGGTCAGCACCCATACCTATGACACCAAGGCGGGGCATTTTGGCGGTGACGACGTACTGATGGCCAACTTTGTGCAGATGATGCGCGGGCAGGCCGCACCGCTGGCCACCCTGGGCGACGGCCTGGTCAGCGCCCGGATGTGCGTCGCGGCCGAGCAGTCCGCGCGGACCGACCGATTCTGCGATTTGGCCACGATCAACTAAGGTTTGCTCGCGGCAGGCTGCCATCTGGAAGCATGGATTCAACGTTATCATTCATCGAAGAAAGCTGAGGTAAATAACAATGTACACGGAGATTGACCGGATTCCTCCCGAAAAACTGGGCGAAGGCAGCGGCATCAAACTGGCGGTCTGCGCAACCGAATTTGACCTGTATTGGCAGGTCGCCCTGGAAGTCTTCGAACTGATCCAGGCCAACAACCGCGCCGGCAAGCCGTCGCTGATGATCATGCCCTTTGGCCCGGTCGGCCCCTACCAGCGCCTGGCCTGGCTGGTCAACCACTACCGCCTGAGCCTGAAGGACTGCACCTTCATGAACATGGACGAATATCTGAACGACGACGGGACCTGGATCGACCAGAACCACCCCTTTTCCTTCCGCGGCGGCATGGAACGGGAGTTCTACAGCCTGGTCGATCCGGAGCTGAATGTGCCGGAAAACCAGCGCATCTACCC
>JAEXPB010000227.1 GCA_023438965.1 Bacillota bacterium
GTGGCCTGGAATCCCTTTTCGGCAAACAGATCCAGGGCGGCTTCGAATATTTTCTCCTTCGTGGTCATCTGCAGGCAGCCCCCCGCTATTCAGCGCCAAATAACCTTGACCGGTCCCCGGGGCGGCATCTGCCGCCAGACCAAGTCCGAATAGCCCAAGGCCAGGCCGGCGTCCATCCGTTCTTGATCGCCCAAACCCAGGGCTTGCCGGAGTGTCTGGTCCCGGTTGACGGCGATTTCCAGCAGCCCCAGCCAGCAGGCCGACAGGCCGAGTGATCTGGCCATCAGTGTACCATATACCGCGGCGATCGTCGCGTCACCTTTATAAAACGCCTGATGCATTGATTTTTTCCGGTTGGTGGAAATGATCATGAGCGCTGGCGCTCCGCGCAGGTATGACAAGTTGGCGGAATCATCAGCCAGTTCTTGGCGGAACATATTCAAAAAAAACCGGTAGAAAGCCCGGACCGACGTCTGGTCCGCCGGCAGGCCGGTGGGATGGCGCTTGTTGGCCTGACTGGCTTTCCAGGCGCTGCTCAGGGAGATTAACCTGGCTACCAGCGGATTGCGGAAAATCTGCAGCGACCGCTGGTAATGGGCTTTGACCTGCGCTTCCAACGCGGCGATTTTAGCCGGATCCGTCAAGATGTAGAAATTTCTGTTCTGCTCATTGCCGGCTGACGGTGCGCGAACCATGCTATCCAGAATCAGCGCCAGCTTGTCCCGTTCTGCCGGTCGGGCTGTAAAGAAGCGGCTGGTGCGGGTGGAGCCAAGAAAGTCCTGCACCGTCGCCGCGTCCGGCAACGCACGGTCGGTATCCAGGGGCCGCGCGTCGGCGAAATAGCTGGCTCCGGCATGATCGTTCCGGGCCAATGGCGCAAAGGTAATTGCCTGCTCCGGGCAGATCGCCAGGCAATGCCCGCAGCCGATGCATTTGTTATCGTGGATATAGATCGGCTTTCCCTGTTCGTTGGTACCGATGACCCGGCTGTTTGTGCAAATATGAACGCAGGCCAGACAGGATGTGCACTTTTCATAATCGATGCTCTTCAGAAACATCTCCGTTGCCCCCCTTTTGATTATGTTAACGAACGTTCATTTATATTATGAATAGCGTGACAAAAGAAGTCAATCCCGCTCTCGCCAGACGTAAACGTAAACAAGTCAGGATTGTTCGGCGGATAGCGGATATGATAGAATTGAGGCATATCGGGTCGACATGATGGCCGGATCTGGCTCTGGCCATCATTATCGGGAGTGTATAGCATGAAGAAAGCACTAAGCGCCGCATTGCTCTGCCTGGTCTTGATTTTAACCGCTTGCTCGAACCTGAACCAATCCACTGCCACCACGACAATCGCGCCCACCAGCACGACGCAAAAACCAGCAGTCGCTTCAACCGCCGCGGCAACCACAATCGCTGCCACCACGACAACGAAAGCGGCCAGCACGACTGCCGCCACGACGAAAGCCACAACCGCCGCGCCCTTGAATACAACCGCTGCGACATCCACAATCGCTGCAGCCACGACAAAACCGATCAATATCCTGACCGGGACTTACCAAAAGGCCGAGTGGGGCGACTATCTGCATATCTATGTCAAAGGCGATGATGGCAAGGACTACAACTTTTTCGTCCTGAAGTATCCAGGCCTTGATGTCGAAACATTGAAGGCCGGGCAAAAGCTGAAGGTGACCTGGCAGAATGTCGATGAACTTCTGAACCCGCCGGGTAAAATCGTCAACTTCGATAAAGCGATAAAAGTTGAATTGATCAAGTGATATAGCCGCCGGATTAACTGCCAAACATGGCCAGCAGGAAGCCTGCCGCAACCGCCGAACCAATAACGCCGGCCACATTGGGCCCCATGGCATGCATCAGCAGGTAATTGGCCGGATTGGCCCGCTGCCCTTCGATTTGGGAAACCCGGGCAGCCATCGGCACAGCCGATACACCGGCGGAACCGATTAGCGGATTGACTTTGCCGCGTGTGGCATAGTACATGATCTTGCCGAAAAGGGTGCCGCCGACCGTGCTGAAGATGAAGGCAAACAGGCCAAGAGCGATGATCTTCAAGGTTCCAACCTGCAGGAAGCGCTCGGCTTTGGCCGTTGCGCCGACCGTCACGCCGAGGAAAATCGTGACGATGTTGATCAATTCATTCTGGGCGGTAGCGGAAATCCTATCCACCACTCCGGATTCGCGGAACAGGTTGCCCAGCATCAGCATGCCGATCAACGGCGCAACCGAAGGCAAAAGCAGGCAAGATACAATGGTAACTACAATCGGGAATATGATTTTTTCCGCTTTGGAGACCGGCCGGAGCTGATCCATCTGGCATTGGCGTTCCTTCTTCGTCGTCAGCAGACGCATGATCGGCGGCTGGATCAAGGGAATCAACGCCATATAAGAATACGCGGCAATCGCAATCGCCGGCAGAAGGTCAGGCGCCAGACGGGTGGTCAGGAAAATAGCCGTCGGTCCGTCAGCGCCGCCGATGATGCCGATTGAAGCAGCTTCCTGGGATGTGAAACCGAGCAGGCGCGCCACTGTGAAGGCAATATAGATACCGAGCTGAGCGGCCGCTCCCAGCAGCAGGCTGGACGGCCGGGCGATCAGCGGCCCAAAGTCGGTCATCGCACCGATGCCGAGAAAGATCAAGGATGGATAGATGCCCAGCTTTACACCCTGGTAAAGGTAATACAGCAAACCGCCCGGCGCCTTCCCGACCGGCTCGGCCATCAATTCCGCCAGCGGCAGATTAGCCAGCAGCATGCCAAAAGCGATTGGCAGCAGCAACAACGGCTCGAATTTCTTGACGATCGCCAGGTACACTAAAATACAGGCTACGGCGATCATGATCGCCTGCTGGACGGTCAAGGCCGCAAAGCCGGAGTCCGCCCAGAGTTTTTGCAGGGTTTCCGTAAACATGCCTTTCCCTCCTTT
>JAEXPB010000241.1 GCA_023438965.1 Bacillota bacterium
GTATTATGCCCAAACCAGCAGTCATCAGTCACAACCGTCCGGCTCATCGCCTGTGGAAGCCCGAGCCAACCGACAGCAGCGTTGGGCAGCTTTGACAGAAACCGCCCTCGAAGCAGCGGAGAAAATACTTGGCTTGGTTCCCAACAGTGCCGAAATTTACCAGCGGGTTTATCGGATCCGGCAGGAAGGCTGGGACCGTATTTATCCGGTAACGGCAGTTGATCGTCTGAGCCCGCTCGAATCCGCGCTGGCCGACCGACGGGCCGGCGAAGCCTGGTATGCGATGCGGCATATGGAGTTCGTGGACCTGATGTCTTACCACGACGTCAATTACCTCGCCGGCTCATCCGGCGCCGCTCCATCATACGACCGAATCGTCGAAACCGTCGTCAACCTGCAGGACCTGGCTGCCCGCCTCATGGGCGGCAATATCACCAATCGGCCGAATGTAATCCGAAAGAAGGCTGTTATCATCCCGGCCGCCGGCCTGGATCTGACCGCCCGGCTGCCGGATTACCGCCGGGACGCCAAAAAGGCTGCCCAGGCGGCGACCGATGAGCTCAGCCGGCAATTCGAAGCCTGTATCCAGGCTTATCAAGAGCAATCCAGCCATCAGCAGAAAGAGTAAGGAAGGTCAAAGCAATGGAGCAAGTGGAATCCAAACCGGTCATCTCAACCGCGGCTCACCCGGAAACCAGACTGTCGCTGCGCGTCAAGCTAGGATTTGGCGTCGGCGACCTGGGCGGCAACCTTTTCTTTACGGCGATGGGCTTCTATTCGCTCATCTACCTGACCGACACCGTCAGCCTGGGTGCGGCGCTGGCCGGCGCGGCCATCCTGGTCGGCAAGTTCTGGGATGCCGTGACCGACCCGATGATGGGTTTCATTTCCGACCGCACGCGCTCCCGCTGGGGTCGCCGGCGGCCGTATTTCCTGTTCGGCGCCCTGCCGTTGCTGCTTTCCATGTGGTACTTTTTCTCGGCACCGGACTACCGCAATACGCAGATAATCGGATTCCTCTGGGCTACTTTCGCCTTATGCCTGCTGAATACCGCTTATACGGTCGTCAATGTCCCCTATGCCTCACTGACACCCGAACTGACCAAGGACTTCAAGGAGCGAACCACCTTGAATGGCTTCCGCTTCAGCTTTGCCGTCATCGGCACGATCCTGGGCGCGGCGGTTGTCCTGCCGATTGTCGGCCTCGCCGGCAATTCCCGGACCGGATTCAACCTGGTTGGCCTGCTTTTCGGGACCATCATGGCCGGGACGATTCTGCTGACTTTCCTGGCTGTTCGTGAGCCGGACCACACCCATACGCCCCGGCCGAAGCAAAAATTCTTCGCCACTTTCCTGATCGTTTTCCAGAACAAGACCTATATGCGGCTGGCCGCGGTCTATACCTGCAACCTGACCGGCATCACGTTCGTCCAGACCATGCTGGTCTACTATTTCAAGTATATCTATCAAAACGAAAGCATGACCACCGTGGCCATGATCCTGCTCCTGGGCGTGGCCATGCTCAGCATTCCGGTTTCGGTCCTGATCGCCCGCAAACTCGGCAAAAAGCGCACCTATCAACTCGCGTTGGCTATCCTGGTGCTCAGCTGCCTGGCACTCTTCCTATTCGGCCACACCTTGGGCATGAATTTCACTTTGGGCCTGATGGTCTTTGCCGGCATCGGCATCGGCTTCGGCTATGTACCGCCCTATGCGATGCTGCCGGACGTTGTGGAAGTCGACGCCGTCCAGTCGCGAACCCGCAAGGAAGGTGCCTATTATGGCATGTGGACTTTCTTCTCCAAGATCGGCGTTGCCCTGGCGGCTGCTTTGTCCGGTGCTTTCCTGGGTTTGGCCCGCTTCGTGCCCAATATCGCCGCGCAAACACCGGCAGCCATTTTCACAATCCGGCTGCTCATCGGTCCCGTCCCGGCGCTGATCTTCCTGTCCGGTATTCTGCTGATCCACCGTTACCCGCTCGATGAGCAGACCTATGATGCGATTGTTGCCGCCTAGGATACCCACAACTGAAGGTTAGATGCCCTGCCGAATCTCCCGGATGGTCTCCACCAGGGCTTGGATATTGGCGAAGGGAAAGCCGTTGTCCGCTTCGATATAGAACCAGGAACCACCCTCGTCCATGCGGAAAGTCTCATATTCGCGCCGGACCAGGTCACGGACCATCTGCGGCGTGCCGTAGGTCATCGTATTGGCCCGATCGGTATGAATAGCCACTGCCAGACCGAGCGACCGGCAATGGCGGGCTAATTCGCCCATATCGTACAACGGCATTTGCGGCCAGATCGACGAGACGCCGATTTCCTTCAGATCGGCCAGGATCGGCCAGATCTGGCCGCAGCTGTGAAAGTGAACAGCCAGGCCGGCTCGGACTGCCGGCGCGAACAAGGCCTGCAAGCGCGGCTTGAAGAAGCGCCGCCAACAAGCCGGACTGAACAGCAGGGCTTGCTGGGAACCATAATCATCGCCGAAACTGATGCCATCGCAGCCGGCCGCGACAGCCCGGCTGACGGCCTGAGCATTGAAAGCCATGATCCGGTTGGCCAGCCGGTTGATGGCCGGTTCATCCAGCGCGATATCGCATAAGACGTTCTCGTCGCCATAGAGCGCAATAAGCCGCTCATAAAGTGAATAACAGGGGCCGAGAGTATAATACCCCAGCCCGGACAGGCGGCGGATCTCCTGTCGGAATGCGGTAAAGGCCGGGCCGGCCAGGCTGGGCGCCGGCGGCAGTGTATAGTCGTCGATCTCGTCGGCACTGGCGATCGGATGCTTTTTCGGAATGCCAGCCACGCCGAAGATCCGGTATTCCCAGACGGTTCCCCATTCATCTTGCCGGTACTCATGAAAATGGCCGTCGGCAGTGAAGGATTCCGGAGCCAACCGGGGTATCATCTGCCGAACGAAAGGCTGGAAATCGCCCGGCAAGGTGGCGTAGAGATCGTTCAATTGCTCGCCATGTTCATAAAAGCCAACCGGCGTGTAATAGAACTGGACCGGAACCCGGTCGACCTTTTGGTAATGGATGGCTGCCTTGACCCGCTCCTGACCGGTCATGTTTGAATCCTCCTATTTACAGGGTCTGCATCTATTCTATAATGGGATACAAGAATATGCATTCAAGAACCATGCCTGCGTTAATTTATAGATCGCTCTTACCCGACCGGTACAGCGGAAGCAAACGCCGCCAGGCCAGGGAAAGCTGAGTGATCCATGCCCGGCCGGAGGTTAGGATGGCTATGCCAAAAAACATGCAAATCTGGGAGCGCCAGGACTTGCCGCCGGGTTTGAATTACTTCGGTCATTGTGTTTTCGACCATGCCACGGACCGGCTGGCCCCGCATACCCATACCGGCATGGAATTCATCATCCTGACCAGAGGCATGGATACTTATTCTGTTGATGGCCGGACTTACGAAATCCACGGCGGCGAGGCCTTCGTGACCAGGCCGCAGCAGTTGCATGCCAGCGGCCGGTCCCATCAGGGGATTGGGGAATACCTATGGTTCCAGCTCGATTTGGCATGCCGAGATGGTTTCCTGGGTCTGGCGGCCGAACCGGCAGGCATCCTTCAGGCCGCGCTGGGCGGGGTAAAGGACCACGTGATCCCGGTACAGGCCAGGCTGATGCGCACATTAAACAGTTGCTTCAAACACTTGAAGGGCGGCGGCAACCACTTCCTGACCGGGAACCTGCTGGCGAATTTCCTTTATCATATGACTGTTGAATTAGCAGCCGACGACGCAAGCCAAACCA
>JAEXPB010000253.1 GCA_023438965.1 Bacillota bacterium
ACCAGTTTGGCTTCATAAACCTCGTTGTTGTCCAGGACGACCGTGATGGTCTTGGCGCCTTCGATGACATGATTGTTGGTTACGATATAACCGTCGGCGGTGATGATGAAACCGGAACCGGCAGCAGCGTAGTTGCCCGTCTGGCCAAACATGTCCGTTACAGAAACTTCAGTGTTGATGGCCACGACCGCCGGCTTGCCCTGAGCGGCGATTTCCATGATCGACAGGGCTTTGCGGTTGGTATCGGTGCGGGTGGCGGCATCGGCGATGCTCCAGTGCTTGTCGATACCGTTGCCGCTCATTGTCGGCTGCGTGGTCTTTTCCGTGCCCGCCGGCTGTTTGGTTGTTCCGGAAGGCTGTTTGGCGGTTGCTGAC
Source organism: Bacillota bacterium (assembly GCA_023438965.1). Lineage (GTDB taxonomy): Bacteria > Bacillota > Clostridia > Saccharofermentanales > UBA5734 > UBA8949. Next base: position 376 of record JAEXPB010000253.1, read on the forward strand.
GGCTGGGTCGTTTGATTCACCGCGGATGTCTCGGCTGGCGCGTTCTGATCTTTCATCAGTTTATAGACCAGGCCGCCGGTAATCGCGGAGAAAAGAACCGCCACAGCCAGGAAGACGGCAATCAGGCCGATCGTACGGGTAGCCTGGCGCTTCGGCGGCTGCGATCCCGGCTGGCCGGGCTGCGGTTGATTGGTCTGGTACGTCTGGTTGGACTGGCTGCCGGACGCCTGGGCCTGCCAGCTATTGTCCGGATGCGGATAAACATACGTCGGCTCAGTTGGTTTCGGGCCCTGCTCGTTCGGGCTTTGTTCCTCTGGATTCTGGTTGTACTTCGGTTCTTCAGGTTCCATGTAGATCCCTCATTTCTCACTGGTTTGTCCGGGACCGGCCCGGCTATCTGGGAGAACCCTGCTCCTCGTTTTCAATTCTCTTTATACTCCTTCATTTTGAGGGCGAATGAAAGAAAAAGCAAATTATTTTGGGATTTATGTGACGGAAGTGTTACGGCCGAAGGTTGAGCCCATCCGGTTTTCTTTGCTCTCCCTGGCCTTTTGTGATAAACTGACTTTCAGCACCTGATCATGTTAATTGATGTGCTTGCTGAAAGTGAGGCACCCGATCATGCACCATCTCCCCCTGGCGCCCGAAGGCCTGGTTTATATTTTGGCTGGTTTGATTTTTACGGCGCTGCTTTATTTTATCTGGCCCTGGCTGGCACTAATCGGTATGATTCTGACGCTCTTCATGGCCTTCTTTTTCCGCAACCCGCGCCGAAATGGCCCGGAAATGCCCGATGCGCTGTTGAGTCCGGCGGATGGCAAAGTCATGTCGATCACACCGATGGCCCATGATGATTTTATCAACGGGCCGGCGGTCCGCATTTCGATATTCCTTTCTTTATTTAATGTCCACATCAACCGGTCGCCGATGACCGGAGAAATTGGCTGGCATCATTATCGGCCTGGCCAATTCCTGCCCGCCTTCAAAAGTCACGCTTCCGACTTGAATGAGCGGAATGCGATCGGTATCCGGCAGGATGACCGCCGGATTGTGGTGCACCAGATTACCGGCTTTGTCGCCCGCCGCATTGTCTGCGATGTGCGTCCGGGTGACCATCTGAACCAGCGTCAGCGATTTGGCCTGATCCGTTTCGGCTCCTGCACCGAGTTGCTTTGCCCGGCGGACGTCACCGTTCTGGTTCGGCCCGGCGACCGGGTCATCGGCGGCAAGACTGTTTTGGCAACGTTCAATCCCCCGAGCGAGGTATAACCATGCTGCGTAAGATTTTGCCGAATATCCTGACTCTGGCCAATCTGGCTTTTGGTGTCCTGGCCATCCTGGTGGCCTCTTCAACGGACAAGATCAACATTCTCAACCGGGGTGACGATATCAACCTGATTTATTTCAGCTGCCTTTTTGTCATGGTAGCTGCTCTTTCCGATCGTTTTGACGGTAAACTGGCTCGCCACCTGGGTGTCGCCAGTGAACTGGGCAAGCAATTGGATTCCCTCTGTGACCTGATCTCCTTCGGCGTCGCGCCAGCCGTCATCGCCTGGAAGCTCCATTTTGCCTTCGCCTCAACCCTGCTGCCGATGGGGCGGCTGTTCGGCTACCTGATCGCGCTGGCTTTCCCGATCGCCGGAGCAATCCGTCTCGCTCGCTTCAACCTGCAGGATGACTCCACTTATTTTCAGTGTATTCCGATTACCTTGGCCGGTTCGCTCCTGACTCTGCTCAATTTATTCAATACTTTCATGTTCCTGAAAGGCCGCTTTACCCGGATCAACGTCCTGGTCTGCATGTTTATGATGGTGATATTGTCCGGCCTGATGGTCAGCAGAATCTCGATCAAGAAAGTTTAACTGAGCGGGACGATGATGTCGGCATTATCGACCGGAAAAGCTTTTCAGTCCACTTCCCGGAACAGTGTATAGCGAGCCAGCAGGTCGATGCCACGTTGGATGAGTTTCAAGATCAGCAGGTAAACAACCGGCAGCAAACTGGCGGCCAGCAGTCCGCCGGCCAGAGTCAAGACAACCAGCACGCCGCCGGTGGCAATACCGACCAACATGCCGAGTCCTTCGCCAAGACTGGAGAAATAATCTGTTGCCTTCGCCACGGTCTGATTGACATACTCCAGGGCTGTTTGGGGCAAGGATGAGATATCCAGGTCGACCATCGGCAGCAGATATTGGAAAAGGGCAAGGAAGGCCAACGCATATTTCAAAATCTGAATCGCCAGGATAACCAGTTTGAGTAAAATATTCAGGCGATAGTAGTATCGGTTGACAATCGGGGACGTCAGGGCCAGCAGCGAAAAGAGCAAGATGGGCAGATAGCGGGGCAGTTCGATCCACGCCGGCGCCTTTTCCGGAAAGATGATCAGCACGGCAAATGCGGCGCAGGCCAGCCAGCCAATCAGCCAATAAAATCCTGAATGGCGACGGGTTTCGTATTCAGTGTCACTCCAAATGGGGCCTAATAGGAAGCCTTCCATGAAGTCCATGTCTGCACCCCGCAATTATGAGTCTGCTGATATTTTAACAGATCAGGCAGCATTGGTAAACGGCTCATTTCCACAAACCGTCAAGTAAGATTTTTTTGCGAATGAACAATTGTGATGGTTGAGCTTTTTTATGAATATTGCCTGCCGTTTCATATGCCATTCATCCTAGAGCTGGAAGGGTACCCGGCTCAAGCTTTCAATTTCCCGGCGTAAGGCTGCCCAACGTTCTGGATCAACCGTATCGCCGGACAGGCACAGGCGCCGGTCCGCGTAGGCAGCTGTCAGTTTCAAGCTGGACCGTTCGGTCATTTCACCAGATTCAACGGCGGCGGCCTCATCTTCCACGGCGCCCCGACCGGCCATGTCCAGCGGCTGGATCAGATTGCGCAGGCGGCGAAGCTGGTCGACGGACAGGGTACGGACAAAATTGTTGCACCATTGCCGGCTTTCTCGCCAGACCATGATGCCCTGCCGCAAGTCGAGGCTAACCGTCAGGCTTCCTTTGCGGTAAACATTCAGTTCGCAATCCAGAGTCAGGATCTCATCGGTCAGCACAGGTGGCCGCATCGCTTAATTGTTTTTCATGACGACGCCTTGAATGATGTCGGCGACGTCTTCGCAGGCATCCAGGACATTCTCCATGTCATCATAAATATCTTTCCACTTGATGACTTCCAAAACATCCTTCTCATACAGGAACAGGCCCTTGACCATGTCACGATACAGGCGGTCGCCCTCTTCTTCGATGGTATTCACATTTTTAACCAGTTCATGAATCTGCGTCTTGTTTTTCTTGTAACTCTTGAATGATACCATCAGCTCGGCCAGCATCTTGGCCGCCCGTTCCATCATCTGGCCAAGTTTGATCGCTTCCGGCCGGACTTTGCTGACATTGAACATGTCAAAGCGGTTGGAAACATCCTCGATCAGGTCCGTGATATCGTCAATGGACTTGATGAGCGAATAGATGTCTTCCCGGTCGATCGGCGTGATGAAAGCGACATTCAGGGCTTCACACAGGCGGTGGCACTCATGGTCGGCCGCGTGTTCCAGGTCATGGATCGCATTCGCTTTCTGCGAGACATTCTGGTAGTCGTTGAGCAGATCGTTGAGCTTCTGGGCGGTCTGATACGCATACTGGGTTGCCGTGACCAACACATCGAAGTAGTTGAACTCTTTTTTAAATGCCATCTGGTTTTTCTCCTTATGCTTTGATTTGGATTGCATTATGTAGGGATATCATTAGAAAATAAGCATGCAGACCTTGGCCATCAGGTAGCTGATCAGTCCGCAGCCAGGGAAAGTAAGCACCCAGGCCAGCACCATGTCCTTGACCACGCCCCAATTGACGGATGACAGTCGTCTGGCCGACCCGACGCCCATGATGGCCGTCGTTTTCGTATGAGTGGTACTGACCGGTGTGCCGGTCAGGGACGCCAGCAACAGGCAGCCGGCGGCGGCCAGGTCGGCGGCGAAACCCTGGTAGCGTTCCAGCTTGACCATATCCATACCGACAGCCTTGATGATCCGGTAACCGCCGGCCGATGTGCCCAGGCCCATGACCAGCGAACAGAGAATGATCAGCCACCATTGGATCGTAAAGCTGCCGTCCGGGTTTTTGGCGACCATGTTGTTCAGGAACAAAGCCAGCATGAATACGCCCATGAATTTCTGTCCGTCCTGCGCACCGTGCATGAAGGCCATGCAACCGGCGCCGAAGATCTGGCCGCCGGTGAAAAATCGTTCGGCGGCAGCCCGTTTCACCGTCGCGCAGATCAGCATGATCAGCTTGGCCGCAATAAAGCCGCTGATGAAGCCCAGAACCGAGGAAACACCCAATCCGATCAGGACCTTGACCCATTCGTTCATGTTGACGGCGCTGAACCCGTTGCCGAGAGCAATGGCGCCGCCGGTGATGCCGGCGATCAGCGCATGGCTTTCGCTGGTTGGAATGCCGAAGTACCAAGCGGCTGTTGCCCAGACCACGATGGCAAACAGCGATGCTGCCAGCACAATCAGGGGCTCGTTGGCATTTGTACTTTCGAACTTGGTCATCTTCGTAATGGTTTCCGCCACTTTGGCATTGACGACGGTCATGAATCCCGCACCGAGGGTGTTCAGCACAACAGCCATGATGA
>JAEXPB010000293.1 GCA_023438965.1 Bacillota bacterium
GCTCTGGGCCGGCACAACGGCCGCGGATTGCGAATAACCGGCGCATATGCGGATGATCCGGTCATTGGTCGGATCCAGGTCGCCGGTCATATCCAGACGCACCGGCAGGGAGCGGGAAGCGCCTGCCTTCAGATCGGACCCGATGCCCAATTGGCCCAGCGAGTCGTCACCCCAGACCATCAGGGCATCCTGTCCGCTTTGACGGCTGATGGCCAGGGCATGCTGATAACCGGCAGCAATGCTGACCACACCGGCCAATGCCTTGATCTGGGTTGGCCGGGCATGCGCCTGGTTAGTCCCATCGCCCAATTGGCCATATTGATTGTCCCCCCAGGCATAGACCTGGCCGTTCTCATCCAGATACATGGAGAACTGACCGCCGGCCGCGATAGCCATCGCACCGCCGGCGACGATCTGAACCGGTTTGACGCAGCGGGTGCCCAGAATCTTGCCAGCCGAGTCGGCGATCGATTCAACCCGGACATCGCCCACCTGCAGGTCGGTGTTATTGCCCCAGGCCCAAACGCTGCCATCAGCGCCTAATGCCAGTGAATGCCAGGCTCCGGCAGCAACCTGGACAATTTCCGGCAGACCATCAAGCTGGACCGGCGCGGAGGCATTTTCGATGCTGCCGTTGCCCAACTGACCGTAAGCATTGCGGCCCCAACTCCAGACACTGCCATCGGCGAGTACCGCCAACGTATGATAGGAGCCCAGACTGACCGATATGACCTGGCCGGGCAGGCTGAGCAGCTGGGGCGTATCGCTGTAGTCCAGGTTGCCCAGACCCAGTTGGCCATAGGTATTGTCACCCCAGACATACAGCTGCCCATCGTAATTGATCATGGCGCTGTGCAGCAAGCCGGCAGCCAGGACAGCTGCGACAACTGGCTGCGGGGTGTCTGTCTGGTCGTCTTCATTCAGGTTTGGCGCGGAGTCCGGCTGATCGCTGCCGGCAGGCTCCTGGCCAATGCCGGCGTCCGTCCCGCTGACGACTGCATCATCGGGCGGGACTACTTGCTCTGCATCGTCCGGAACGGGAACGGTCGCTCCGGCGATATCCGGTTCGGCAATCGCCGTTGCCGCAATATCCGCAGCCGCAGATGACGTCTCGGGTTGTGAACCGGCGACGGCCCAAACGGCGATCGGACCGCCGGCGCCGGACAAGAGAAATATCGTGGCGATCAGGCCCGTCAGGCCTGCCGTGATCAGACGCTGATGCCAATGCAGTTCCGGCCGTTGCCGGTTGGTTTGATGATTCATGGATCTGGACCTTTCTTTAAGGGTATTTTAGCCGCAGACTGGATCTGGCGGGATTTGCTGTGCTATTATTGATAAGATAATGAGTAGCCGGTTTTTTACCTATCATACACTGATGACCGGCCGTTTGCAATTGCAGGGCAAGGGGGCGAGACGTCCTGGTCCATCCGATAGACTTCCGCCAGATTCCGCTGCCGGTCCGCCAGATCATCGACCGGTTGGACAGCCAGGGCTTCGAGACCTGGCTGGTGGGCGGCTGTGTCCGCGACCTGTGCCTGAATCTGGAGCCCAAGGATTTCGACCTGGCGACCAGTGCCCGACCGGAGCAAGTGCAGCAGCTGTTTCCCCATCATTTCGCAACCGGCCTTGAGCATGGCACCGTGACAGTCATCTGGGACCATGAAGCCGTCGAAATCACCACCTTCCGTTCGGAAGGCAATTATTCCGATTCGCGCCGGCCAGACCTGGTGGTTTTCCATGACCAGATCGACGCCGACCTGGCCCGCCGCGACTTTACCATGAACAGTATGGCCTATCGGCCGGATCGCGGTCTGCTCGATTTGCACGGCGGCCTGGCGGATTTGCGCCGCGGTATGCTGTGCAGTGTCGGCGATCCGGCCGAAAGATTTGGCGAAGATGCCCTGCGCATGTTGCGGGCGATCCGGTTTGCCGTCACCTATGATTTGACGCCGGACCATCAACTGGTCGAAGCCGCCGCCAATCTCTCCAATCGACTGGATCGCCTGAGCCGGGAAAGAATTTCCGCTGAAATGCTGCAGATCCTTGGTTCACCTTACCCGTCCCATTTGCGGGACTTCAGCGGCTGCGGCCTGCTGTCGGCGGTCGCGCGCCTCCTGCTGCGCGTCCGGGCTGACGACCGGACCATCTGTGAACGGCTGGGCGGACTAATCCAACCGAAGCTCAATCCAGCCCAGCGACTGTCGCTGCTCTACCTCGCGGCCACCGCCGGGACACTGGCCGCCGCCGGCCTGCGCGACGCCTTGCGTCCGCTGTTCCTGTCATCGGCCGGTCATCACCTGCAGCATATTTTGATGCAGGACAGCCGTGTTTCCCGGCATCACGCCCAGGCAGCCGAAGCCATGCTTTACCTGATGTTCCTGCGTCTGCTTTTGCCACTCGACCAGGCCCTGGGCCCGGAAGACCAGCGCCGCCTGCTGCGGCTGCTGGCCAGGCGCAGCCACCTGGATGCCGCCGGTCTGCAGCCGATAGCCGACGACGCCGGCTATTTGCTGCGGCTCTGCCTGGCCGGAGATTCGGCCGGTGCGATCGCCGATCCTGCCGCTTACAGCTTCAGGCAGGCTTTCGCCTATCCGCTGACCCTGGCGGAGCTGGCCTTGAACGGACGCCAGCTTCTGGCCGCCGGCTGGCGATCCGGCCCGATGCTGCGCATTTTGCTGGAAAAGCTGCTATCCCGGGTGATTGCCGATCCGTCGCTGAACCGGCCGGCCGACTTGATGGCCCTGGCCTATGAACTGGGCCGCAGCCAGATCGGACGTCCGGCTTTTCGGCAGAATCGGCAGAATAAGAATTAGAATGCACCATGTTTGCCGCGAATGGATTTATGAGATATAATGTTACCCGTGTAAATTTGGCGAAACTTATCGCCTGATCAGAGCCGGAATAATGCTAATTAAGGACAGGAGGCCAGCAATATGGCAAAATCAACCCGGGCTGCGCTGACTCGCGTTGCTGCAACTGTAACCGCCCGCTATTACCAGTCCTCGGGCGCCACAGACGGATTCTATCTGGATGGCCGCCTTTCAGGCCGCCGCGAACATCGTGCCGCTGACATTACGCTGGATCGTGAAGATCGCGGTTTCTTTTATTCCGTATTTGCCCACCTGGCTGGCGGCAGTCCCGATGAAGCAGCCCAGGGACGAGTCCGCAAGGCGCTGGACCGGATCCTGGCCGAAGTCCGGCAGCCTGGCCACAATATTGATTCCGGCATCAATGAGCTGGCCGAATGCGCGGTTTCCGTCGCCGGCCGGATCACCTTGCAGCATGACGGCGTCCGGCAG
>JAEXPB010000297.1 GCA_023438965.1 Bacillota bacterium
CTCAACGCACTTCTGGCCAGCGAACTGGCCGCCGTCAACCAGTACATCGTGCACTCGGAAATATGCGCCAACTGGGGCTATCAAAAACTGCACAAGTACCTGGAGAAACGCGCGGTCGACGAGATGAAGCATGCCGAGAAACTGATCGGCAGAATTTTGTTCCTGGAGGGTATCCCGATTGTCAGCAAATTGGCGGATATCCATATCGGCAGTGATGTACCCAAACAATTGGAAAACGATCATAAAGCCGAGATGACTGCCATTAGCGATTATAACGCGGCGATTAAGCTGGCAGGCGAAAAGGGCGATTTTGCCACCCGGGAAATCCTGGAAGGCATCCTGAACGATGAAGACCAGCATATTGACGCGATTGAAGAGCTGCAGGACCAGATCTCGCAAATGACCTTGCCGCTCTTCCTGACGACACAACTCGGGTAGTCTGACCTGCGCCGCAAAAGAATGCATGCCAGGTGAATGAACTGTGCCGGTTTTGGCCGCACCAGGCCGGCACAGCTTGCCGATGTTTACGACACCCCTTTGAATGGAGGATATGCTCATGCAACACATGTTGTTACCGGTTGATGGCTCCGCGTGCACAGATCTGGCAATCAAGCAGGCGCTAGACTTCGCCCAAGTCTATGGCAGCAAGGTGACGCTGCTGAATGTCTATGACATCACCTATTTCACGAACTCTGCCGACTTCGGCACAATCCCATGGAATCAGGAAATCACGGAAGCGATGATCAAGCGGTCCAATAATATCCTTATGGAAGCGAAGGCCAAATTCACCGGGATGGAGGACCTGGTGGATACTGTATCCCTGGAAGGCAATCCGGCTAATGTAATTATCGATTATGTCGGCAAACATGATGATATCGACCTTGTGATCATGGGATCCTTCGGCATGAGCGGGATCCGGCGCTTCCTCCTGGGCAGCACGACCCACAAAGTGGCTGTGGCGATTGAGAAACCAATCTTGATCATCTGACCGGCCAATAAAATCGGAGGTATATGAAATGAAGCGTGGTGTGATTATTCTCATCGTCATTGCGGTTGTTATTCTGATTGTCGCAGGATCATTGATCGGCTCCTATAATGGACTGGTTGCGCAAAAAGAAAGTGTCGATAATGCTTTCCGCAATATTGACACTCAACTGCAGCGCCGAGCCGACCTGATTCCGAATCTTGTAGCCACGGTTAAAGGTTTTGCCGCGCAAGAAAAAACAATCATTGATAGTGTTACCTCAGCACGGGCCAAGCTGGCGGGCGCACAAACGGTAGGCGATAAGGCAACAGCCGACGGTGAATTGAGCGGGGCGTTGAGTCGTCTGCTGGTCATTGTGGAAAATTACCCTGCTTTAAAATCGGATGCCAATTTCCGGCAATTGTCCGATGAACTTGCCGGTACGGAGAATCGGATCGCCGTCAGCCGTATCGACTATAATGACCGGGTAAAAAGTTATAACATCAGGATTAAGAGTTTTCCGACATCCGTGATCGCCGGTATCTTCGGCTTCAGGGAAGCAGAATATTTTCAAGCTGCGGCGGGCACCGACACTGTACCTTCTGTTTCCTTTTGACGGCCCTCGAACGAGGTGAATCGTGAAAAAAACTGTAGCCTTATGCTGTGTAGCCATGATATTGGCGCTCTTTGCCGGAATGGTTTTTGCCACGGGCGTGCCTGCACCGAGCCAGGACTTCTATGTAAATGACTTTGCCGGCGTCCTCACCGCGGCTACGAAACAGATCATCATGCGCGACAGCGTTGCGCTGCAGCAGCAGACCGGTGCGCAGATCGTGGTTGTCACCATCACCAGCCTGGAGGGCCAGGCGTTGGAAACTTATGCGCTGGATATTCTGCGGTCCTGGGGTATCGGCGACAAGGTCAAGAACAACGGTGTTTTGCTTCTGCTTGCGGTCAATGACCGGTTGAGCCGCATTGAAGTTGGCTATGGACTGGAAGGCCGGCTGCCCGACGGTAAAACCGGCCGGATCCAGGATGACTATATGCTGTCATATTATAAAAACAACCAATTTGACGAAGGCATGAAAAATGGTTATCTTGCTGTGCTGCAGGAAGTAGCCGCCGAGTATAACCTTGACATGGGCACAATTGAGAATTTGGTGCCCCAAGCGCCTGCCAATAGCCAGTCCGGTCCTTCCGGTATGGTGACGCTGATCGGACTGGGCCTGGCCGTTCTTCTCCTGCTGATTGACTGGATTTTCCTGCATGGGACGATCACACGCACCATCATCCTGTTCATGTTTTTGCGTGGCCGGCAATCTGGCGGCCGGTTTGGCGGCGGCAGCGGATTCGGCGGCGGCGGTTTTGGCGGCGGCGGCGGCAGCGGCGGCGGCGGTGGTTCCAGCAGGGGATTCTGATAGAAGGGAAACAGCATTGTACCAGATTTCAGGATGTGAGGATGAGAGCGAATGAGAACTTTGAGAAAATCATGTGTTTTACTGTTGGCGTCCGCGATTCTGGTTTTGCTATTCAGCGGTTGCTCTGGTCCTGCGGGGCAGCAAGGACCAGCCGGACTAGCCGGAACTGACGGCGTCAGCATTACCGGCGCAACGGTCGATGGTACCGGCCACCTGGTCCTGACACTTTCTAACGGACAAAAGATTGACGCCGGTTATGTAGTCGGTCCGCAGGGACAGACCGGTCCTGCCGGCACGACCTCTTTTGCCAGCATTGTGCCGCATGTCGAGTCGGCCATCGTCAGAATTGATGTCACTGTGGCGAAAGGTCTGGACTCCGGTTCAGGTACAATCATCGACAAGCGCGGCTACATCACGACTAACGCCCATGTTGTCAGCGGCGAAC
>JAEXPB010000301.1 GCA_023438965.1 Bacillota bacterium
ATCAATCAGCCGGCTGATGAAGGCGATATAGTCCGGAATGCCGGATGTGGCGTTCACCACTTGATCCGGCTGCCGGATGTTCAGCCGGCGGCAGTCCGCCAGAAAGGCCCGGGTAAAGAAGTCCGCCAGCTCCAGCACGGTCTTCTGCTCGCGTCGGGCCCCGACCGCCATCTTATCCTCACCGCTGTCCGCATCGCTGGTCAGATGGCCCACATCCGTGATGTTCATGACGCGCAAAACCTGATAACCAGCCAGCCGCAGGGTTTTCTCCAGCACATCTTCCATAATGTAGCTGCGCAAATTACCGAGGTGCGCATAATGGTAAACGGTCGGGCCGCACGTGTACATCCGGATTATACCCGGCTGATGCGCGACCAATGGTTCTCTCTTTTTGGTTAAGGTGTTGTAAAGCAAAATCTCAGTCATCCCACTCATCTCCCGGAAAATAATAAAAGCCGCATATCCATCACGTGGCATGCGGCAATTCAAAACATTCATCATCAGCCGCATGGGAACAGGTTGCACCAACCTGTCACCATGCTGGAATCAGGTTAATGCAATAAATGATTGAAGGAACAACAACAAGTTCTGAACACTTAAGGCACCTCATTTATACGGGTTCAACGATCCGGCCGGAGTCCGACAAGCCTGACGAGGCTATAGCGGGAAAGTTTTCAATTATCATAGCACGCCCGCGAACATCGGTCAACCAGAACTCCGATTGGCGAAACTAATGCGAAACTGTCTGCTTTTCTGCCAATTACGCCATGCGGCGATTATACTGCGCTATAATGAAGTTATCGCCAAGATCAGGCTGCCCGTCATGCAAATATCAGCGTTTTTTGAATTTACATGTGGATTGGAGGTTACCAAAATGGCTTTTTTACTTGATCTGGTGCCTTACGCGCTGACCAAGCACGGTTTTGAAGCGTTATATGGCCAAACTGTTTCCCTTCCGGATGATTACTGCCGGCAATCCGTCGATGATACCGGACGCCCATATCGCGCCTATTCGCTTTGGGGTTTTGCCTATACCCAGGAAAACCAATGGACGCCGGAAATCATCCAGCTGAATCATCTGCAAAGCGCATTGGGCCCGCTGGACGACAATACCCGTCTGATCCGGGCGATGATTGCCGGGCTGGTCGCCTGTGATAACGGCTTTCCGGCGACAATCGACGAAATTTTGATCGCCATTGGCCGGGGCATCCCGCCGGAACAACCCTTTCATGCCGGCTGCTGGATGAGTCCGGGCCATCGGTCGACCCAGCCGGGACATACCGAGGCACTGGCGACAATAGCGTCCATTCTGCGCGCCTATCTGGACGGTGCGGATAGCAGCCGGCTGTTGGAGCGCTACCCCTTTGCCGCCGGATTTATCACGCGCACCTGGCAGGCGCTGGGCCCGGTCAGTGCCTTGACGGAAGTGCAGCGTCTCATGCTGGAACGTCTGCTCTTGCCCTTCGAATGGTTCGCCAAGCTTTCGAAACGCACGCATCAAGAAGTACATGCCGAATGCTTCAGCGAGGATGGACAGGGACGAAAGCTGGACGAGAAAATCGAATCCTTGACCGGTCTGCCCCGCATTTATCCCCGCTTCAAGCCGGAATTTAAAACACACCTGGCCACCCTAGAAGATCCGCACCAGCGTGAACGCTACATGGTCATCTGTCATATTGCCGACTGCTGCAGCGAATTATCGGATTGCCACCATTCACTGTTGCGCCGGATCGAAAAATGGATCTACGGCATCGGTACCGGGTCATTGGCGATCCCCACCCAGACCGTTCATGCCGAAGGGCAACGGATCGGCCGAATCCTCTTTGGCTATGCGTTGGGCCTGGATCACTGGCTGCAAGGCTTGCCGATGCATTTCCTGCAAATGGACCTCTCCCATCTGGACCTTGGCTTCGATCCCTGGCCGGACATCAGCCGCGTATACGCCCATCTGGGCGATGACCGCGCGCCGGTCAAGGTCTGGCTGGCCGGCTGCCTCTGGTTCTCGCTGGTGCTCGAACCGCCGGCCAGTTTATACAAGTGGGGCTGGCGGCATAAGGACTTGCTGGCGCGCGCGGAAAGCCAGGGGCTTTCGGTTCGCCGCTGGATGGACGGATTGTTGCAGCAAGTGTAAAAAAGAAGTAATCTGGAACTCATTATCTGGCACAAGCAGAATTGCATGTAATGTACGTTTAGTTGTAAACATTCATTGTCATAAAGAAAACAAAAGAGCCCGGAATTGCTGCATTCCAGGCTCTTCGTTTTGGTGATCCACCGGAGGCTCGAACTCCGGACCCCTTGATTAAAAGTCAAGTGCTCTACCGACTGAGCTAGTGGATCATATGGCTGGGGTGGCAGGATTTGAACCTACGAGTGCGGGAGTCAAAGTCCCGTGCCTTACCACTTGGCGACACCCCAATGTTGTGTCTAGGACATCGGATCTATTGACTGGCGCATCCCCAGACTTTTTTGGGGTGGGATATGGGAGTCGAACCCACGACCTCCAGAGCCACAATCTGGCACTCTAACCAACTGAGCTAATCCCACCATATTGCCGTCCGCGCCGGCACGAATGAATTATACGGATCAAGCCGGCCATTGTCAAGGGTTTCTGATGAAATCATCTGATCCAGCTTAACTGAATTCAAGACAGGAAAAAGGCTGCACCGTGTCAGGCGGTGCAGCCTCATTTGTACTTCTTAATTCAGGCTTACTGGTCTATTTCTGGATAAAAGGATTCGCGGTCGCCCCAGGCGCTGGTCCGCCCTTGGCGACCAGCACGATCTCGATCGCCTCCAGCCGGTAGGCATAGCCGGCCGTACCCGCTGAGGCGCCGTTCTTGGCCCAGTCCATCCAGCCGAAATTCTGGGCATGCACCCGGTAGTAGATGTCATACTGGGTTGCCGCATTGCCCGTCAGGCGGATGTCGATTGCTTCCAGGCGGAGGGACTGCCCTTCCGTTCCGCTCAAAGTGCCGTTGCTTACCCAGTTCATCCAGCCAAGGTTCTGCACGTGCGTCCGGTACTCCACGCCGCCGCCAACATTCGCCACATTGATACGCATCGCTTCCAGACGGTAAGCCAGGCCGCTGGTGCCTGATGTCTCGCCGTTGCTCATCCAGCCTTGCCAACCGATGTTCTGGACATGGCTTTGGTAGGTCACCACCGGTTCGGTCGCCTTGTCCGAAAACGGTTTCACAGTCGACCCTGGCGCCGGCCCGTCCTTGGCGACCAGCCGGATCTCGATCGCTTCCAGCCGGTAGGCGTAGCCGGCTGTGCCCGCTGAGGCGCCGTTCTTGGCCCAGTCCATCCACCCTATATTCTGGGCGTGTACCCGGTAGTAGATGTCATATTGGGTTGCCGCATTGCCCGTCAGACGGATGTCGATCGCTTCCAGGCGCAGGGCCTGCCCTTCCGTTCCGCTCAGTGCGCCGTTGCTCACCCAGTTCATCCA
>JAEXPB010000373.1 GCA_023438965.1 Bacillota bacterium
TTTTCTTCTCGTCCAAATCGGCGGCCGGCAACAATTTCCGCTATTTCGAGGTTTTCTTTGTCACCTGTGTGATCTACTTCGTCATGACCTTCACCGTAACCCGGGTCCTGCGCCTGATCGAGCGGAAAATGGCCGGCTCGGACAGCTATACCGTGCACGGTTCGCAGACGGTGCCGGAAGCGGAAATCAAGATCAGGGGCGGTGTGTGACATGGCAGAGACGATTCTCGAAATCCGGCATCTGAAAAAATCCTTCGGCACCAACGAAGTACTTAAGGATATCGACTTTACGGTCAGCAAAGGCGAAGTGGTCTGCATTATCGGCGCCAGCGGCTCCGGCAAGTCGACCCTCCTGCGCTGCGTCAATCTCCTGGAGCGTCCGACTTCCGGCGAGATCCTCTACCATGACCGCAGCATCCTGACCGGCGACATGAACCTGGCGGCTTACCGGGCCAGGATGGGCATGGTTTTCCAGCAGTTCAACCTGTTCGGCAATCTGTCCGTGCTGGGCAATTGCGTCGTCGGCCAGCGCAAGGTCCTCAAACGCGACAAGAAGCTGGCCCGCGAAACCGCGATGCGCTACCTCGACAGCGTCGGGATGGCCCAGTATATCGATGCCAAGCCGCACCAGATTTCCGGCGGCCAGAAACAGCGCGTCGCGATTGCCCGCGCCCTGTCGATGGAGCCGGAGGCGCTGCTGTTCGACGAGCCGACCAGCGCGCTCGATCCGGAGATGGTCGGCGAAGTCCTGAAAGTCATGAAGGACCTGGCGCGCAGCGGACTGACCATGCTGGTCGTCACGCACGAGATGTCCTTCGCCCGTGAAGTCGCCAACCGCGTGGTTTTCATGGACGAGGGCGTCATTGTCGAGGATGCCGCACCGGAAATCATTTTCAATAACCCATCCCAGGAGCGGACGCGCACCTTCCTGCGCCGTATCCTGCAGAACGAATAAGGAGTCGGCCATGACCCGGCCAATCGACGAAATCGACCGCAACCTGAAAGTCCAGACCACCCTGACTGAGCCGGACATCCGGTTTTACGACGTGCGGCAAGACCCGTTCCGGATCCATGGCTTATACGACGCCAAGAATGAGCCGGTATTCAAGCGGATGCCCGATTCAGTCGCCCAACTGGTCAATGATGGCGTTTATAGACTTTACACGAACACCGCCGGCGGCCGGGTTCGCTTCCGCACCAACTCGCGTTATGTGGCGATCAAGGCCGTCCTGCCATCAGTGACCAATTTCCCGCATATGACCCTGGCCGGTACAGCGGGCTTTGACCTTTATCTGGACCAGGCAGGCCAGAGCACCTATTATAAAACCTTTATGCCGCCGGTCGGCATGAAGGACGGCTACGAATCCGTCGTCCAATTTCCGGACAACGCCGACCGGTCGCTGACGATCAATTTCCCGCTTTACAACAATGTGGATGCCCTGTATGTCGGCCTCCAGGAATCGGCGACTTTGGCCGCCGGCGCACCGTACGCCCATGAAAGACCGGTGCTGTACTACGGCTCGTCGATCACCCAGGGCGGCTGCGCCTCCCGGCCCGGCAACAGCTATCAGGCGATCATATCGCGGCGCTGGAACTGCGACCACATCAACCTGGGCTTCTCCGGCAGCGCCCGGGGGGAAGCTGTGATGGCCGACTATATCGCCGGTCAGGCTATCAGCGCTTTCGTCTGCGACTATGACCACAACGCGCCCAGCACGGATCACCTGCAGGCCACGCACGCCGGATTCATCCGGATCATCCGGGCGCGGCAGCCGGCTCTGCCGATCATCCTGGTGTCCAAACCGGATTTTGACCTGGCGTCACCCGAGTGCCTGACCAGGCGGGACATTATCTACACGACCTACCGCCAGGCTGTCCAGGCCGGCGACCGCAATATCTACTTCATAGACGGCCAATGGCTGTTCAAGGACGAAAATCGCGACTGCTGCACCGTGGACAGCTGCCATCCGAATGACGCCGGCTTTGTCCGTATGGCGGAGGTCATCGGCCAGATTGTCGGGCAAGTGCTGCGGTCGGCCGATTAAGGTCTCTTTTCGGCGCTGACAGCCTCTTCGCGCGCCATCAGCTCCTGCAGCATCTCCAGCTGCACCTGCTGGGTTTCCAGCAAATTTTGCCATTGATGGTTGATCAGATGGTCCAGCTTCTCGTTGAGGTAGCGAACCTCCAGCTCGGCCTTCAGGTTGACTTTGAAATCGTGCTCGGAACGCAGCCGGTCCTTGGCTTCCTGGCGGTTCTGGCTCATCATGATGATTGGCGCCTGAATTGCCGCGAGACAGGACAGCAGCAGATTGAGCAGAATAAAAGGATAAGGATCGAAGGGCCGCAGGATCAGCAGCAATGAATTGATCACAATCCAGACCAGAATGATCGAACCGAACAGAATAATGAATTTCCAGCTGCCGCCAAAATCCGCCACCCGGTCGGCGACGCGATCGCCCAGGGTCAGCTTGCTTTCGAATTCGGCATTGATGTTTTGTGAAAGCAGCTCCTGCTCGGCCAGGCTGTGGGCGACTTCGGTCTCCAACTCACTGAGTTCGCCGCGCTCGCGAGTCAGGATTTCCTGAATATGCTCGGTGCGGTAATGATTCAGGTCGGTCAGGCAGATATAGCCATCCGCCGACCAATCCGGATGCTCGGTAAGAATAGTTTCGGTAATTGATTTGCGAATGCTGCCGGCTGGCACCAATTCCGCCAGATTCTTGTTCTGATGGCAGATCTGGCAGGCCTGCCTGCCGATGGAATCCTGGCTCATAATCCAATCCTCCCGCTAATTCTGACATCATTATACTATTCTGGATTTGATCTGGCTCGTTGGTATTTGAAAAATGCACGTCCGCTATTTTGTTATACCAGATCGTTGACAGATCATGACCTTCCAAGCATACTGGAACCAGAAACCCGAACAGCGTCAATGAATACGGCCGCTTGCACTCCAGAATTGGCACGAGGTACACCTGATGATCAAGCGAAAGATTCTGTACACGATTCTGCCTGCCTTTCTTGCGATGACCCTGGCTTTGCTGACCATCTCCGGCGTCTTCCAGACCAGCCGGTCGGTAATGGAAAAAAGTTACGACCGGCCGCGCATTCTCAGTCAAAAAAACTGGATTGAACCAGTGAATCTTTCGGAATACCTGAATGTCGAACAAGCGGCTCTGGATGTGCTGCTGAGCTCCAGCAAGCTGGAAAACGAGCTGCTTCAGGCCGGAACCCTGGCCGACATCGTCGATTCCCGGCTGGCGCTGAACAATCTGCGCACATTGCAGACCGACACGGCCGAGCGGATCAAAACCGAGGCCCGCCTGCGCCAGGATGGCGCGTCCGGCTACATCGCGACCGCCCAGGCCAGCGGCACCGATCAGCTCTCCCGTATTCAAGGCAAGCTCAACACCTTGCTGACGGCCGCCAAATCTGTCCTGGGCGCCGTCCAGCCGCAAACCGATTTCAAGGGCGTCTGGACCCGCGATGAAAAGGTGTTGTTGCACTGGACGCCGCACGGCGGCTGGATCCCGGCCGACGGCTATAAACTGTACCGGACGATCGGCGGCCAATCCGAACTGGTGGTCGAAAAACTGGGGACTGTCGCCAATCTGGCGACTCGGCTGAATAAAACGGCTGAATATGCCGAATACGCGGCGCAGCTCTTTGCGGACGCCGAACTGACCGCGGAGCGGATGACCCTGATCGGCGTCAAGAACAGCGCCGAATTCGCCCAGCTGGCCTATCGCAGCGGCACAGCCAACAACACGCGGGCCAGGATCAGCGGTGCGAAAGACTATGCCTGGGTCCGGGACCGTCTGCTGACTGTTGCCGGTACCCTGACCGAAAAGCTGCCGGACGCTGATGCCATTCAGCACAATTCGCTGCAAACGGCGGCAATTGCTCATAACGCCAATCTGGCTCTGACCGGGATCAAACTGGCGAATCAATCAGCGCTGGCGCTCAAGCCGATGGCCGTGGTCACCGGTTATGACCAGCTGGCCGGTCAAGCCAACGGCGCCGCCCGCACTGCCGCGGTCAGTCAGATTCTCGAAGCACGTAAATCCATTCTGGCCAAGGCCTTTACCGACGCCGGCTTTGCCGCGGATGCCGGACTTGGCTATGCCGATGACCTGAGCAGCCGCAAACTGGCTGCCGGCACCAAAGTGACCTACCGCCTGGAAACCGCCACCGGCGAGTCCTGGCCGTTGGACATCACCGCCGGCCAGGAGCAGGTGGTCGCAGCGCCGGCCGGTCTGGAAGGCTATGGCGTCGACAATGCCGTTTCCCTGCGCTGGCAGGCGACTGCCGACGCTTTCGAGAAGGGGGTTGTCGCCGGTTACTACATCGAGCGGAAAAAAGCCGGCGAGAAAGCCTATACCCGGTTGAACAGCGTACCGGTCGCCATATCCTACACCCTGGACGAGTCCGGCATCTATTTCGAAGCGCCGATCTTCTATCAGGACACCACGTTGGTCAATGGCGAAGAAGCCGCCTACCGGATCCAGGCCCTGGACATTTTCGGGCGGATCAGCACGTATTCGGCAGCCATTGACATCAAGGTCTACAAGGTCACCCCGCCGGGAGCACCGAGCGTCGACCAGCCAACCCTTTCATCGGAAACCGCCCGCCAGTCGGAAACTTACTTCTCGAAGCTGGCTTCCCTGAACAGCAAGGTGAAGGGCATTATCGTGCCGATCACCAAATCGACAGCCGACACGCGCATCCTGGTCGTCTACCGGGCGAAAGCCCTGGGTACCGGGCTCTTCGGCGAAC
>JAEXPB010000378.1 GCA_023438965.1 Bacillota bacterium
GGATATACCCGTTGGCATAAAGCTGGGCCAGCATGGCGCTGAATTCGCCGGCCGTCAGCATGGAGTCGTTGGCCGCGGCGGCATAGGCGTCGCCGTCGAATGCCTGTGCCGGATTGACGATCAGCGGCTTGACGCTGAGAATCTCGACCGGACCGGCATAGGCGGCCAGCTGGGATGGCACCTGGGCTTTGCAGGCAGCCAGCTGATCCTGGATGGCCTGGTCGTTCGGGAAAACCCCGGCCAGCTTCTGCAGCGCGGTCTGGGCCGAAAGGTAGCGTCCGCCGCCCATCAAGGCCAGCGCGCCGGTTAGCAGCGGCTGGTACATGGCTTTTTTACAGTTTTCCAGCCAAAGTCCCGCCTGGTCGTGGACAAACCCGGTCAGGCCGGCGTCATTGTAGATGGCCTGCAATTGCTGCCAGCAGGACCAATAGGCGGCTTGTCCGAGATCGGCCAGAGCGGCAATCGCCTTCGGCTGCGCGGCAGCCATCCGGTCAAATTCGGACGGCAGTCCGCCAACGGCTCCGGCCAGATTCGGCAGTGCAGCCAATTGGGCGAAGGCATTATCCAGCACCGGCCTTTGCTGCTTGCCGGTCAGGTAATCCGTACAGAGCCCGCGTAAAAAGGCGATCAAGTGCACAGCGGTCACTTCCGCCATGCCGCCGGCAAAGGCCAGATCGTCCGCTTTAAGCTGCTGACTGGCCAGCAGGCGGTCTTCCAGGCTCTTCAGACGCTCGGCGGTCAACTCTTCCATCGCCGCCAGGGCGTCCTGATAGCGGGTCTGGTTGCGGTCGAACGGCCCCAGGGCAAGCGCCTTTTCCTGTGTCTGACGGTAAACGCCGATTGCGTCGGCGTATTCGCCGCTTTGCAGCGCGGCTGCATATTGTTCCAGGATCTGGCTGGCCTGACGGTCGCTCAAGAAGATGGTCGCACCGGTGCCGGTGCCGGCCAGCAGCGCAAGGACCAGCAGCCAGATCAGGATCCGCCGCAGGATGGCGCTGCCGGGCTTTTCATCCCGGATGTAGACGGCGCGCGCCATATCAGGTGCCGTCCAGACTCTGCTGGCGGTCGACCAGGGTGCCTTCCTTCAGATACGACCCGACAGCCGGGATGGTCTTGTTGCGATAATACTGGGCATCGGCAATGCCGGATTCGCTCAGGCGCCGGCAGGACACCAGGGTGCTGCCTTTCTTGGACAGCAGAACCTGCACGCCCTGCGTATTGCGGGTGGTCTTTTCCGGTACGAAGCTGCTGTTGAAAACCAGAGCCTTGCGGATGCTGCTGAGCGCGACGAACTCTTCGTCGGCCGTCAGATGGAAGATCGCGGCCAACGGTGAAACCACGCTATAGGCGTTGACCAGCTTTTTGCGGTTGGTCTTGGTTTCGTAGGCGTTCAACGGTACCTTGGCGAACTTGCCGCTGGCGAAACCGAAAAGCAGCTGTCCGCTGTAGTCCTCGGTCAGGTGCATGAAGACGATCCGCTCCCCTTCCTCGAGACTGAGCAGGTTGGGCGTATATTCGCCTAGGTCGGACGGCTTGTGGTCCTTCACCTCGAAGCATTTCAGCTTGTAGACGTTGCCGCGGTCGGAAAAGAGCAGCAGGTCCGATTTGTTCTTCCCTTCCAGTTCCTGGACGATCTGGTCGTCTTCCTTGGTTTTGAGTTCGCCGGCACTGCGCAGCGAGGTCAGAGCGATTTTCTTCAGGTAGCCGTGGCCGGTCAGGAACAAGCGCAGGCGGAAATCCTCGATCAGCTGGTGATCGGTCAACTCGTCGACGTCGTCCTCGTGGACCATCCGGGTCAGGCGGGGCCGGCCGTATTTTTTGATCACGGACTCCAGGGTGCGGATAATCAGTTTATCGATCCGTTCCCGGCTCTCCAGCGTGGCCTGCAGGTCGGCGATTTCATCCTCCAGGGTCTTGATGTCGGCGGTCCGCTGCAGGATGTACTGGCGGTTCAGCTGGCGCAGGCGGATCTCGGCGACGAACTCGGCCTGAATGGCGTCGATGCCGAAGCCCTGCATCAGGTTGGGCACGACATCGGCTTCCTTTTCGGTCTCCCGGACGATGCGCACGGCCTTGTCGATATCGAGCAGAATTTTCTCCAGGCCTTGCAGGAGGTGCAGCCGCTCCTGCTTGCGGTCGAGGTCGAAGATGATCTCGCGCCGGACGCAGGCCCGCCGCCAGGACAGCCATTCGCCGATGATCGCCTTGACGCCGAGAACCCGCGGCGATCCGTTGATCAGAAGGTTGAAATTGCACGGGAAGGTCGTCTGCAACGATGTATAACGGAAAAGTTTCTGCATCAGGGCATCGGGATCAGCCGATTTTTTGTAGTCCAGAGTCAGTTTCAGGCCTTCCAGGTCGGTCTCGTCGCGGACATCGTTGATTTCCTTGATCTTCCCCTGCTTGACCAGATCGGTGATGTCGTCGATGATCGCCTCAACGGTCGTCGGATAGGGAATCTCCACGATCTCGATAAAGCCGTTCTTCCGGTCGACCCGGTAGGTGGCGCGCAATTTGATGCTGCCGCGCCCGGTCTGGTAGATCTGCTCCATCTCGCGCGGGCTGTAGATGATCTCCGCTCCGGTCGAGAAGTCGGGCGCCGGCATCAGGTCGATGACCCGGACGCCAGGGTCGCGGATGTAGGCGATAGTCGCCTGGCAGACCTCGGCCAGGTTGAAGGAGCAGATATTGCTGGCCATGCCGACCGCGATGCCCTGGTTGCTGTTGACCAGGATCGACGGGAAGGTGGCCGGCAGCAGCAGCGGCTCCTGCAAGGTGCCGTCGTAATTGTCGGTGAAGTCGACGCTGTTCTTGTCCAGGCCGCGGAAGAGCTCCTCGCACAGCTTGTCCAGGCGGGCTTCGGTGTAGCGGGCCGCGGCATAGGCCATGTCGCGCGAATAGACCCGGCCGAAATTGCCCTTGGAATCGATGTAGGGGTGCAGCAGCGCGCTGTTGCCGCGGGTCAGGCGGACCATGGTCTCATAGATGGCCTGGTCGCCGTGCGGATTGAGTTTCATGGTCTGCCCGACAATGTTGGCGGACTTGGTGCGGCCGCCGGTCAGCAGGCCCATCTTGTACATCGTGTACAGCAATTTGCGGTGCGCCGGCTTGAAGCCGTCGATCTCCGGAATGGCCCGGGATACGATGACGCTCATCGCGTAGGGCATGTAGTTCATTTCCAGGGTCTCGGTGATCGGCTGCTGTTGCAGGCGATGGTTCGGGTTCTGGGTCATGGGTCCCTCCTGGGTCGAAGTTGATCAGCCGATGTCCAGCATCTCCAGATACAGGTGGCCATTTTGCTCGATATGGGTCTTGCGGCCGGCCAGGTTGTCGCCGAGCAGCAGGTCGAACGTGGCGAAGGTCGCCTGGGCCTCGGTCGGCAGGACCTGGATCAGGCGACGGGTTTCCGGGTTCATCGTCGTCTGCCCCATCATTTCCGGCTCGTTCTCGCCGCGGCCCATGGGACGCTGGACCGTGCAGCGGTCGGCGCCCAGTTTGCCCAGCAGGTCGCTCTTCTCCTTCTCGTTGTAGGCAAAGAACGTCAGCTCATCCTTCCGGGTGCGCTGGGTGATTTCGAACAGCGGCGACTCGGCGATGAACACCTTGCCCCTCTCGATCAGGGTCGGCGTCAGGCGATAGAGCATGGCGAGGATCTGTGTGCGGATATGGAAGCCGTCGACGTCGGCATCGGTGCAGATGATGA
>JAEXPB010000382.1 GCA_023438965.1 Bacillota bacterium
GAAGGACTCGCCCAGGCCACGGGCGATCGGATGTCCCTGGGCGATGGTCCAGACCCGGCAGCGGTCGTTGGATTCACGCCAGCGCAGCAGGTTGGACGGCGTACCCATCAGTCGCTGGAAGACTTTGGACGCGTGGCCGGAATGCAGGACAATCAGGCCCATGCCCTCGTAAACGCGCCGGCAAACCCGCTCCACGACTGCGTCATCGACTTCGCCGTGCTTGACGTGCCCCCACCAGAACAGGACATCGGTCTGGTCAAGGCAAGCTTGGTCCAGAACGGTTGCATGGTCCTCCAGCGTAGCGGTGACGATCCGGCCGATATCCGGTTCTCCGCGCAAGAATTCCGCAATCGCCCCGTGCATGCCATTCGGATAAATTGCCTGGCATTCCGGTTTATGCTGTTCATGATAAAACTCGTTATAAATTGTCACATTGATTTTCTTTTCCATAAAAACACCAGCCTCCTGACTCGCCAACATTATAACAGATCGGCGCGGCGAATAGCCATCCTGCCTAGCTGCCGCGGCACAGCCGGCGTACGGACCGGCAGCGGGCAAGCGCCGGCTTTACACGGGTCGCGCCGGAAGGTAAAATAAGACCATCTGTGATCCATGTGAGGTGCGGCATGCCGATAGAAGCGACCACGACCATCAATTACGATTCTTATCGCAAGTATTACCTGTTCAGCTTTTTTCAGGGCACCCGGTCTCCTTGGCAGGCCAGGATCCTGCTTGCAGTGGCGCCGCTGCTGGTCATCACCTTCCTGGTGCTCTTTCTGCTGAACCCGGCGGATCTGATCAACCTGGCCGGCCTGGTCATCATGCTGCTGCTCGGTCTGACATTGGGCTTGATCATGACGCTTGTCCCGCGGCGTTATTACAAGTCCATCGAAAAGCTGATCACCATCCCCAACCGTTATGTCTTTGGCGATGAGCAGCTGCAGATCACCCTGCTGGATGACCGGCAGGGCGGTCAAAGCGCAACCCGTTACGAAGCGATGCATAAAGCTTTTGAAACCGCCGACGCCTTCTACATCTACCTGACGCCGAACCAGTCCTGCATCGTCGGCCGCCAGGATTTCACCGCCGGATCTGCCGAGGATTTGCACAAACTGCTGCAGGAACGCCTGGGTCAGCGGTTTGTCGTGACCAAATCCGCTCTCCGGCTATATCCGGCTTAAGCCAGGCCGGCATAAGCGCCAAGATGCGCATGCGGGATAATCCGGCCTGGTCTTGGCTGCGCCAAGCGCATTGTCCGGTGCCGGTTTGGTGTGTTTGTTTTCTGGTCTATCTGGAAACCGTCTTCATCCTCGGCTTGTTCGGACGATTGGAATGGCACGGTTATCTGGTCTGCCTGGCTTTTTCCGGTGCCGGCGGCTGTCTGGTCGCCCTGCCGGCGCTCTTTTTCCGGCCAGCCATCCGCAAGGCGGTATTACTGGTCCTGTGTGCCGGACTGACTGTCCTGTTCCTCGCTCAAGTCGTCTACTACAGCCTGTTCACCACTTTTTTCTCGCTCTACTCCATGTCAGCCGGCGGCGGTCAGGTCATGCAGTTCTGGCCGAGTATCGTCGACACGATCCTGCGGAACTGGCTCCTGATCCTGATCCTGCTGCTGCCCCTGCTTTTCCTGGTTTTTCAGGCCGTCCGCCGGCTGGATTGGCAGCCGGTGCGGCTGGTCGGGAAAGGGAAGGTTGCCGGGCTGGCACTGGCCTTCTATCTGGCGGGACTAGCGCTGCTGCAACTGCCTGGCCCGCAGTACTATACGCCGCGGCAGCTTTATGGGCCGATATTCTCATCCGCGCTTGGTGTGAGCGAATTCGGGCTGCTCACGACGCTGCGGCTGGATCTGCGGCGGATCCTGTTCGGCTCCGGCGACCTGGCGACGGTCAACGCGGCTGTCAGTCTGGATGTCAGCCCGGCTAGCAGCCAGGCCAAGGCCAACCCGGCGGCCATTGAGGCCGGCAACCAGTTGCAGATCGATTTCGCTGCGCGGGCTGCGCAGTCGTCCGATCCGGCCGTCCAGGCGCTGCACCGCTATTTCCAAACGGTGGCACCGACGCCGAAGAACGCCTATACCGGGCGTTTCCGGGGTAAAAACCTGATCCTGGTCGTCGCCGAATCTTTTACGCCGTATGCCGTGCGGCAGGACATCACGCCAACCCTGTATAAATTGTGCCAGGAAGGTATGCGCGGTACGA
Organism: Bacillota bacterium; assembly: GCA_023438965.1. Lineage (GTDB taxonomy): Bacteria > Bacillota > Clostridia > Saccharofermentanales > UBA5734 > UBA8949. The sequence continues at coordinate 2,199 of JAEXPB010000382.1, forward strand.
ATTTCTATACGCCGATCTGGCCGGTCAGCACCAGCGACGGCGAATATACCGCCAATCTGTCGTTGATCCCCCGGGACGACACCTGGAGCATGACCGCTTCGGCCGGCATCGACCTGCCATTCACCATGGGACGGCTGCTGCTGAACCGGGGTTACCGGACGCTGGCCTATCATGATCATGTCTATACCTTTTACCAGCGTTACCGGTCGCATCCAAACCTGGGCTACCAAAGCTTCAAAGCCGTGGGCAGCGGTCTGGCCATCACCAGCCAGTGGCCGGAAAGCGACCTGGAGATGATCGAAGCATCCGCCGGCGATTATCTCGGCCAATCGCCATTCGCCGTTTATTACATGACAGTCAGCGGACATCTGGAATACAGCATGAACAACGCCATGGTGCGGAAAAATTGGAGTACCGTGGCCGATCTGCCTTATTCGACGGCCGTACGCAGCTATCTGGCCTGCAATGTCGAACTGGATCGGGCGCTGGCCGCCCTGATCGCCCGGCTGGAAGCAGCCGGACAGGCGGAAGATACGGTCATCGCCCTCTGCGCCGACCATTATCCCTATGGCTTGTCCCGCCGGCAGATCAACGAGCTGGCTGGCCGGACGCTGGAGCCGAATTTCGAACTTTTCAAGAATTCCTTTGTGATCTGGCATGCCGGCATCCAGCCGCTGGAGATCACGGTCCCGGGATGTAATCTGGATATCCTGCCGACCTTGGCCAATCTCTTTGGCCTGGAATATGACTCGCGTCTGCTGATGGGTCGCGACCTGCTGGCCGACGCCGATCATCTGGTGATCTTCGCCAATCGCAGCTGGCTGAATGCCCAGGGCACCTTCAATGCGCTGACCGGCGTATTTACGCCCTGGCCCGGCCAAACCGCGCCGGACAGCACAGCCATACGCCGGATCTGCCGGCAGGTCGACGGGCGATTTGCCAGCTCCAGCCTGATTTTGGGCGTAAATTATTACGCCAGCCTGGGATCTGGCGGAGGCTGAGGAATACTGGCTGTATTCCGATTGACGACAACGAAGCTCCAGGCTCAATGATCCGCCGGAAAATATGTTTTTAGATGTTACAGCATACTAGGACCGTCGCGTAGTCAGGATCCGGTTCACTGCTTCCTGCCATCCCTGATACAGACGTTCGCGTGTCGCCGGATCCATGGCCGGCATATAAACCGGTCCGGCTTCGCGCATGGCGGCCAGGCTGGCTTTGTCTGGCCAGATGCCGACCGCCAGGCCGGCCATCAAGCAGGAACCATAAGCCGAAAGTTCCTCGATCCGGGCACAGCCGACCCGGGTGTCCAGGATATCGGCCTGGAACTGCATCAGGAAAGCGTCGCGGGTCGGGCCGCCGTCGGTGCGCAATTCTGGAACCCGGGTCTGGCTCTCGGCCATCATCAGGTCCAGCACGTCCTTGATCTGATAGGCGATCGATTCTTCGGCCGCGCGCACCAGATGGGCCTTCTTCGTGCCGCGGGTCATGCCGGTGATGGCCGCCCGGGCGTCGCTGTCCCAGTAAGGCGCGCCCAGTCCGACAAACGCCGGTACCAGATAGACGCCGTCCGTGCTGTCCACCGAAGCAGCCAGCGGGCCGGCCTCCCGCGATGCCTGGATCAGCTGCAGGTCATCGACCAGCCATTTGATAGATGCGCCGGTACAATTGATATTGCCCTCAAAGACATAGTCGACCGTGTCGCCCTGTTTCCAGGCGATGGAAGTGACCAGCCCGCGGGTGGATTCCAGCGGTTCGACGCCGATGTTCATCATGATCGAGGAGCCGGTGCCATAGGTTGCCTTGGCCATGCCCGGCACAAAGCAATTCTGGCCGAACAGCGCCGCGTGGGAATCGCCCATGATGCCGGCGATCGGCAAGCCGGCCGCTGTGCCGCAGGCGGTGTCCACCGTGCCGAAAATAGTGTCGGAAGCCAGCACCCGCGGCATCATCGTTGCCGGAATGTTGAAAATCCGCAGCAGATCCTCGTCCCAGCACAATTCGCGCAGATTGAAGAGCTGGGTGCGGCTGGCGTTGGAATAATCCGTCGCGTGCACCTGGCCGCCGGTCAGGTTCCAGACCAGCCAGCTGTCCATCGTGCCGGCCAGCAGATCCCCCTGTTCAGCACGCACCCGGGCACCCGGGACATGGTCCAGAAGCCAGCTGATTTTGGCAGCCGAAAAATAAGGCGACAAGACCAGGCCGGTCCGGCTCTTGACCAGCGGTCCATGCCCCTGGCCGGCAATTTCTTTACATATCTCCGCCGCCCGGCGGCATTGCCAGCCGATAGCCAGATCGATCGGCCGGCCGGTGTGGCGATCCCAGACGACAACCGTTTCCCGTTGATTGGTCAAGGCCAGGACCTGCACCTGTTCACGGCTGGTACCTGTTTCCTTCATCACGTTTTCGATAACCTGAAGGGTATTCCGGAAAATTTCTTCGGCATCCTGCCCGACCCAGCCCGGCTGCGGATAGAAGGACGGGTGCCCGGCGTCGCAGCGGTGGCAGAGCCGCCCGGCCGGGTCGAAGAGAATGGCCTTGGTGGCGGAAGTGCTTTGGTCGATGGCCAGAATCAAGCGATCCTTTTCCATAGGTTATGTCCTCTTCTGGTGGCTGTCCCGGAGCACCAGCTCGGTGTCGACTTCGATCTTCTGAACCACCGGATCGCCATCGATTTTCTGCATCAGGCGCCGGACCGCCAGACTGCCGATGTCCTGCTTGAAAACCCGGACCGTGGTCAGCCGCGGGCTGGTCATCTCGCAGAACGGCATGTCGTCGAAGCCGACCAGGGAGACATCCTCCGGGATCCGGATGCCCTTTTCCTGCAGGGCTTTCATCGCGCCAACCGCGATCAGGTCGTTGTCGGCGAAAAAGGCGGTCGGCAAACCGGCCGATTGTTCATTCAGGTAGCGGAGCATGTCGCGGTAAGCGCCTTCGAGCGTCGGCTCAAGGCTGACTTCCTGCCGTGCGTCCAGCATCAGGCCTCTCTCCAGCAAAGCCTCGCGATAGCCTTGTCCGCGGTCGCGGAAATTGTTGATCAAGATCGAGCTGCGCAGGTAGCCGATAGCCGTATGCCCGTTGTCGGCCAAAAAGCCGACCGCGCGCCAGGCGGCGTCACGGTTGCCGATCAGGACCGTATCCTGGCGGCAGCCCCGGAAACCGCTGTCCAGCAGGACAATCGGAGCCTGTACATTCTGGAACAAGGCCAGGTCCTCGGGCAGCATCTCCGTGGCCAGGATAATGAAACCGGCGGCATAGTCATAGGAGAAGCCGCTGATGACCTCCGGAAAGTCTGCATCATCGACCCCGATATGGGAGATCGCCAGCTCATATTCCTGAACCCGGCACTGGCGCTCGATCCCTTCGATCAGGGAGGCAAAGAAGGGCGTATCGGCGATGACCTTGCCGTGCCGTTTGAAAATGACGAAACGGACCGTCGGCCGCACATTCGGCTGGAAACTGGCGTAGCCCAATTCCCGGGCGGTTTGCAGGATCATCTGGCGGATCTCGTCGCTGACTCCCTTGCGGTTGTTCAGGGCGTTGGGAACGGTGGCCTGGGAGACCTTGGCCACCCGGGCGATGTCCCGTTGCGTTGCTTTCATGGCTATTTCCCCTTCCGGGC
>JAEXPB010000386.1 GCA_023438965.1 Bacillota bacterium
ACTCTGGCCTACCTGCAGGAGCATTATGCCGAGGAACTCACGCAGTTGCAGGTCCGGATCCCCGCAACGGCGGCGATCCCGGCCATCCGGTTCGACGAGGCCAAGGAACTGGTGGCGCGGGTTTACCGGCGGCCGATCAGCGACTGGGAAGACTTCGATCCGGAGGAAGAAAAGTTGCTGGGTGATTGGATCCGACAGCAAACCGGCAGCGAATTCGTATTCGTCACCCATTACCATTCGGCCAAGCGGCCGTTTTATGCACTGGACACACCCGGCGAGCCGCAAGTCACCGAAAGCTTCGACCTGCTGTTCCGCGGGCTGGAGGTGACGACCGGCGGCCAGCGGATTCACGATTACGCGGCACAGGTGCGTAAAATGGTAGCCCGCGGTATAGATCCGGATCATTTTGCCAGCTACCTGATGGCCCACAAGCATGGCCTGCCGCCGCACGGCGGCATGGGGATCGGCCTGGAGCGCTTCACCGCCCGCCTGCTTGAACTGCCCAATGTCCGTCAGGCGACGCTGTTCCCGCGCGATACCGAGCGGCTGGAACCCTGACCGGAGCCGCAGCCAGCGGCTTGAGCTAGAACCAGGGCGCCCGATCCGGCACAACAGCTGTCGGATCGGGCACTGCTGGCGGAGCGGCGCGGGAAAGCCTGTTGCCGGCGATTCCGACGGTATTTCAAGGCGACGCGGGAAGTGGTAGGATAACCTTAATGAAATGATTCGGCAGCGATAAACCATCGGCAGCATCCCGCATGGTTGATATTTTCGATTGATGACGGCGTTGACTGGTCAGTCAGGGAGGTATGCTGGTCATGAAGGGTGAAATTGCTTATTGCGGTCTGGCCTGTTGCTTATGTGCCAGAAAAGGGGAGTGCCCTGGCTGCCAGGCCGGCGGCTGCGCACAGCACGGCTGGTGTAAAAACTACAACTGCTGCCGGGCCAAAGGGTTGAACGGCTGCTGGGAATGCGTTGAATTTCCCTGCTCGGGCAGTATGCTGGACAAACCGCGCATACGGGCTTTCGCCCGTTTCGCCCGGCTATACGGTCCGGATGAAATGGCCCGCTGCCTGCTGCGCAATCAGTCGGCCGGCGTCGTCTATCATTATGCCGGTCAGTTGGTGGGCGATTATGACCAGTATGATTCAGAAGCCGAGATTATCGCCGCCATCCGGTCGGGCATCAGAAAGCAGGATCAATAATTGAACCGCAGTCAAGGTTAAGGAGACAGGGAAGATGGAAATCAACAAATACGCCGATTTTTGCACCGCTTTGATCGACTGCGGTTTCTCGCTGGGCGGCGGCAACGCCAAGGGCATCTTCGCCTTGATTCCCTACGGCTGGGAGGAGCAGGAACACATTGATTCGCCGGTGAAATGGCACACGGGCGATCCGGAAACCGATCCGTGGGAATGGCGGATGCGCGTGCTGGAAGAGCGAACCGACGTCGCCTATGCCAAGCTGTTTTTCCGCGCCAGCGGCTACATCACCCAGATGTGGTATCCCTATTTTCTCGCTGTCCGCCGCAAGGGCGAATCCATGGCCGACGCCTACGCCAGCGGCACCGTCAGCAACATGGCCAAGCGGATTTACGAGATCATCGCCGCCAATGGCCCGATACCCTATCACATCATCAAGCAAATCGGCGGTTTTACCAAGGTGGACAACGCCCCATTCGAGCGGGCGATCGTCGACCTGCAGATGCGCCTGTTCATCACAATGAGCGGTCGGGCTCAGAAGAAAAACCAATACGGCGAAAGCTACGGCTGGAACAGCACGGTCTTTATGACTGTCGAGGATTTCTGGCGACAGCGAAGCGTCCAACTGGCCAGAATCGATCCGGCAGTGGCTTATGACCGGATCAGGGAGCAGGTCCTGAAACTGAATCCGGATGCGGCGGAGAAGAAAATCAGGTCATTTATCCGAGGGTAGGTCAAGCAGGCAACGCCAGCCGTGGCGCATCACTTGGCCTCCATCCAAACGGCTATAAGGATTGTGATCAGCTATAAATTGCCGATTAAATTAATTTCCGGCTGATCGGCCGTAATATATCTGAATAAGGCGATTAGTGCCGTGTTGCCTTGAAATCTATTCAAATTCTGCTAAAATATAATATATAGTTTTCGTTTGAGTGGTTGTGTAAATTCAAGCGTTTTATGCATGATTATTCGTTGCAGATAAAGTTCATCGGCTGAATCATTCTTTTATTGCGCCTTAGAAAATTGGCCTTTTCGGGTGTTGCTGCCGGATAAGTCGGAAAGCATCTGCTGCCTATGCGCAGCGGCAGGCTGACTATTCGGCTTTTGCGCTTTCTTTCGAGATAGGAGATGTCAATCATGCGTACACATAGTAGGAGAATCCTGGTTGTTTCCCTTGCTCTGACCTTGATCATTTCCATTCTAACGAACTTCAATATTACTGCCTTTGGTGCCGAGATACCCGGCAACGCCCAGGTATCAGGGAGTATAGTCAATCTCCCTCCTGCAACGCCAACCGGGCTGCAAGCTGCGGCAGATAATCAGACCGTGATCTTGACTTGGGAGGAGAACATCACGGATGAGGATCTTAGTCTGTATGTGCTCGAGTACAAGCGTGATGGTGGGAAGTGGCTAGAAATAACCATCCCCACCGCAGGCATATCCGTGCGAACTTATACGGTCCGGAACCTGGACAATGGCGTCCGGTACAAATTCCGCCTGATTGTCCAGGACCTGGCGGGTAAATGGTCTGATTATTCGGCCGTCGTGACCGCTACCCCGGCCGATGCCACCCTGACTGACCTGAAGGTGGATGGGGCGACGGTAACCAATTTCTCAGCCGACACCCTGGCTTATGTTGTAAACCTGCCGGCGGGAACGGAAACAGTGCCGACAGTGACGGCCATGCCCAGTGACTCCAGGGGAACGGTCACGGTGATTCCCACCGCCATCCTGCCGGGCTCAACAGCGGCTGTCGTCACGGCGGGTGACGGAATCACGTGCCGGACCTACACGATCTATTTTGCCTGGCCCTGTACCGTGAGCTTTGCCAGCAATGGCGGCAGTGCCGTCGAGCCGGGACATATCTAC
>JAEXPB010000397.1 GCA_023438965.1 Bacillota bacterium
TGGCTTCCTATGCCCTGGCCGGTTTCTTCTTCTTCAACATCAACAGCATGTCCCGGGACATCAACAACGGCCAGTTCGACGATGTGCTCCTGAAGCCGATGAGCGTCCTGCCGTACCTGATCTGCACGAAATTCAACCGCGGCTATGTCGCCCACCTGCTGCTGGCGATCGGCCTGATTGTGCTCTGCCTGGGCAGCCTGGGCGTCCGGCTGACCATCCTGAGCCTGGGCTTCTTCATCCTGAGCATCCTGTCCGGCGCCCTGATCTTCGGCGCCCTCTTCCTGACGGCGGCGGCGACAGCCTTCTTCTTCCTGGAAAACCGCGCTTTTGTCCGGATCCTGTTCTTTTTCCGCCAGATGAGCTATTATCCGCTGTCCATTTTCCCGCGGATCCTGCAGTTCCTGCTGTCTATCCTTCTGCCTTACGGCATGATCAATTTTTTCCCGGTCCAGGCGGTGCTGGGCAAGCAGGATTACCTGTTCTTCGGCGCCTATATCCAGTACCTGGCGCCGGTGATTGCCCTGGTTGTCTTCGCTGCCGCCGCGCGGTTCTACATTGCCGGAACCAAACGCTACGAGAGCTCCGGCTCCTGAAAGGTCCACCGTTATGAAAATCATCGATGTCCAGCAATTGAGCAAAGATTTCAAGGTCTACGAGCAGCAGCCCGGCTTTGTGAATGCCGTGAAATCCTTTTTCCATCGCGAGGTCCGGCTGGTCCACGCCGTGCAGGACCTGACCTTCTCGATCGAACCGGGCGAAGTGGTCGGCTTCATCGGCGAGAACGGCGCCGGCAAATCGACGACGATCAAGATCATGTCCGGCATCCTTTACCCGACCGCCGGCGCGGTATACGTCAACGGCCGCAAGCCGTATGAAAACCGCAAGAAGAACGCGCTGGAGATCGGCGTCATTTTCGGGCAGCGGACGCGTCTGCTCTGGGATCTGCCGATCCTCGACAGTTTCGAGCTGTATAAGGAAATTTACCGGATCGATCCGGCGCTCTACCGCCGGAATGTCGACTTGTTCACCGAAATGCTGGACATGGGCGAATACCTGAAAACGCCGGTGCGCCAGCTCAGCCTCGGCCAGCGGATGAAAGGCGACATCGCCCTGGCCATGCTGCATAGCCCGCCGCTGATGTACTTCGACGAGCCGACCATCGGCCTGGATGTGCTGGCCAAAAGCAATATCCGGAAATTCATCGTCGAGTCGAACCGCCTGCATGGCACGACGACCATCCTGACCTCGCATGACATGAAGGACCTCGACCAGGTCTGTTCGCGGATCATTATGATCTCGAAGGGCAGTCTGCTCCATGACGGGCCGATCGAAAGCTTCAAGGCCCGTTTTGGCGGCGAGGTCCAGCTGACGGTCACTTTTGCGGCCGAGGATGTCCAGGTCCGGCACGACCGCCTGCGGGTGGCGTCGGTCAAGGGCGCCGTGCAGACCATCGTCTTCGACAAGAACCAGATTCCGCTGCAGGAAGCGATGGCCTATATCACCGGCACCTATCCGGTCGAGGACATCGCGGTGACCGAATCGGACATCGAATCGATCGTGCGCGGGATTTACCAGCAGAACCAGGAACAAGCGAAACAGGCTAACGGCGGGAACCGGGTCAACGGCGGCTGATCAGGGCTGCCGGCTTTCAGCGCAGCTGCATCGCCTGCAGCACTTCACTGGCTGGCCGGATCTCATTGCAGGTCATCAATTCGGTGCCGGCAGCCAGGTGCTTGCGGACCGCCTCTTCGTTATCCGGGCAATAGGTCCAGAAATGGATACCCTGATCGCGGTAGAACCGGTGCGAATCATCGGTGATCAGGCTGTCATGCACCCCGACGCTGTACAAATGGCGGATAGTTCCCTCCGGACCGTGGCGGTAATTCGTCATGTGGGCGGCCGGAAATCCCTGGCACCTGGATCCGTAGGCTTCATGGGCATATTTGATGATGTCGGCGTCAAAACAGGTGATCACATGGCGCTCCCGGAGGCCATACCGCTCGATCAGCTTCATGGTCCGGTCAACGGTATCCCGGGTTTTCTGCTTGATCTCGACATTCAGCAAAACGCCGGGGTAAGGCCGCAGCAATTCGAAGCATTCTTCCAGCGTCGGGATCCTTTCGCCGGCAAAACCGGTACTTTTCCAACTGCCTGCATCCAGCAGCTGCAGTTCCTTCAAGGTCATTTCCTGGACCAGGCCGGCGCCGTCGGTTGTCCGTTCCACTTTGCCATCGTGGATGATCACCGGAACGCCATCCCTGGACAGGTGGATATCCAGTTCGATTTCGTCGATATCCTCGGTTAGCGCCGCCCGGAAGGCGGCCAGCGTGTTTTCCGGATAGCGCGACGACCAGCCGCGGTGGGCGGCGATGACGATGCGGTGCTTGCTGTTGTCGATGGTTATGCCGGTTTGCATCAAGCGCGGATTTTTCATTGGGGCGACCTCCTTCTGGACCTGTTAAGGCCGGGCTTTCAATCGAGCAGACCCAGACGGCGCACCGCCTGGATATAGAAGAGCATCGAACTGGAATACCATTCGGATGACTGGCTCAGCTCACCGGTCAGCGGATGGAGTTCCTGGCTGAACTGCAGGTCGCCATCCCTGGCCAGCGCCTCGACCCAGGCCTGCATCAGGCATTCCAGATCCTCGCTCTTGCCGTAATGGTCCATCCAGCGCAGCGTGCGCAGGGCAGTCAGCCCCTGGGCATAGA
>JAEXPB010000430.1 GCA_023438965.1 Bacillota bacterium
AACGGATCCAGGCCGGGCAGCAGGAGGTGAACTGCGGCAGGTTGTTTTTGCCCTGCAGGCGGTGGATCAACTCGGTCCCTTCTTCCATGATCGTCAGGTCGGCGGTGAAGTTGGTGTCCCAGACCCGGTCGAAGCCAACTTGGCGCAGGGCGGTATAGAGCTGGCGGGTAACGACGTCGCCCGCCGGGGCGCCGAATTCTTCGCCGACCGTGCTGCGGACAGCCGGAGCGACTTCCACGACGACCGTGGTATCCGGATCGTCGATGGCGGCCAGAACCCTGCCGATATCGTCCTGTTCGGCAATCGCGCCGACCGGGCGGCCGAGGGGGCACATCCGGCAGCCCATCAGGCTCTTGACATGATTGACGGTTTTGTCCGGGAAGGCCAGCGGGCAGCTGAGCACACATTGGCCGCAGCGGACACAGCGGCTTTCGTCGAGGATGACGCCCTCCCGCTCGTCCATGCGCAGCGCTTCGACGCCCTGCGATTCGCAGGTTTCCACACAGCTGCCGCAGCGGATGCACTTGTTGGCGTTGTAGACGATCGACGGTTCCATCCGGCGCGGTTCGAATTGCCAGGCCCTGCGCGCCGCCAGGTCGACCATGCCGGAAGCGGCCGCTTCGCAGGCGGCGAATTCCTGGGCTTGGCAAATGACCGGACATTCGTGGCCGGCCGGTGCTTCGGCCTGCTGCAGCGGGCAGCTGCCGCGGACCTTGTCCAGGTCCAGCGGGCCGAGCCGCTCGATGGTGGCGGTGAATTCGTTCATGACCCGGGCGAACTTCTCGCCCTCGGAAGCCGAAATCCAATGCAGCTGCAGCCGCTCCGGCTCGATGCCCAGTTCCGCCAGCAGCGGCTGGAAGGTTTCGTAGCGGTTCAGCGCATTGAAGTTGCCGCTGGTGTAGTGGCTGTCGGCCGGGATATGGCAGCCGGCGATGATCACGCCGTCGGCGCCTTCCTGGAAGGCCTTGAGCACGAAGCTGGGCTCGACGCGCCCGGAGCACATGACCCGGACCGCCCGCATGGTGATGTCATAATGGATGCGCGAGGTGCCCGCCAGGTCCGACCCGGCATAGGAGCACCAGTTGCACAGGAAACCGACGATTTTCAGCTCACGCTTGCCTGAAGTGGTCATACGTTGATATCCTCCGCCAATAAAGCCTCGATCTCCGCGAAGATCTGGTCCGATGAGAACTGCTGCTGCTTGATGGCGCCGGACGGGCAGGCGGCGGCGCAGGTGCCGCAGCCCTTGCACTTGACGCTCTCGACCAGCATGTTCTTGTCCGCGGTGTTGAAGTTCAGCGCGCCGTAGGGGCAGAGCTTCTCGCACAGGCGGCAGCCCTTGCAGACGCCGCCGTCGATCGCGACGACCGTCGTCTCCAGCTTGACCTTGCCGGTGTTCAGGAAGCCGATCACCTGGCCGGCGCAGCCCTTGGCCTGGCAGACCGTGTCCGGGATGTCCTTGGGGCCCTGGCAGGCGCCGGCGACATAGATGCCGGCCGTCGGGGTCTCCAGCGGGTTGAGCTTGGGGTGCGCCTCCATGAAGAAATGGTCCTGGCTGCGGTTGATGTGCAGGATCTCCGACAGCTGGCCGGCATCTTCGCACGGCTCCAGGCCGGTGGCCAGGATGACCATGTCGACGCCCAGATCGATGTTGCGGCCCAGGAGCGTGTCCTCGGCCAGGATGCGCAGTTGGCCGTCCTTCTCGTTGATCTCGGCGACCTTGCCGCGGATGAAATGCGTGCCTTCACCCTGGATGCGCTTGTAGAATTCCTCGTATCCCTTGCCGAAAGCCCGGATGTCCATATAAAAGTTGAAAACCTCGGCGCCGGTCTTCTCGTGCGCCAGATGGGCGTGCTTCAGGGCGTACATGCAGCAGACCCGCGAGCAGTGGGCGTTGGTACTCTCGTCGCGGCTGCCGACGCAGTGCAGGATAGCCACCTTCTTCGGCTTTTCGCCTTTCGAGGTGAGAACCTTGCCGCCGGTGGGGCCGGAGGCGTTGGTCATCCGCTCGAACTGCAGGCCGTCGATGACGTCGGGATACAGGCCGAAGCCGTATTTGGTCAGGCGGGAGGCGTCGAACTGTTTGTAACCGGTGGCGACGATGATCGCGCCGACCTTGACCGTGATCAGCTCCTCCTGCTGCGTGAAATCGATGCAGTGGCGCTCGCAGGCCTTGACGCAGGCCTGCGTACACTTGCCGTTCTTGAGCATCAGGCAGTTATTGGCGTCGATGACCGCCTTGAGCGGCACGGCCTGCGGGAATGCGATGTAGGCGGCGCCGCGCTTCGAAAGGCCATAATCGAAGTCATCGCGGATCCGGCCCTTGAGGACGCAGGCCTTGGCGCAGGCACCGCAGCCGCTGCAGTCTTTGGTCACATAGCGGGGATTTTTGCGGATCGTGACCGTGTAGTTGCCGACGGCGCCCTCCACCTTGACCACTTCCGCATTGGTCAGCAGCTCGATGTTCGGCTCGCGGGCGACGTCGACCATCTTGGGGGTCAGGATGCAGGCCGAGCAGTCGAGGGTCGGGAAAGTCTTGTCGAGCTGGGCCATGACGCCGCCGATGGTCGGCTTTTTCTCCACCAGCCAGGTCTTGTAGCCGGCCTTGGCCACGGAAAGGCTGGCCTCGATGCCGGCGACGCCGCCGCCGATGACCAGGGCGGACTTCTCGATGCCGACCTCGACAGTGGCGATCGCTTCATTGAACTCGACCCGGCGGACAGCGGCCCGGACCAGGTCCTTGGCCTTGGCGGTCGCCCGGGGCGTGTCGTCGGTGATCCACGAGACCTGCTCGCGGATGTTGGCCATCTGCATCTGGTAGGGATTCAGGCCCGCTTCCGCCACGACGGTCCGGAAAGTCGGCTCGTGCATGCGCGGCGAACAGG
>JAEXPB010000493.1 GCA_023438965.1 Bacillota bacterium
GATCGAAGCGGCTATGCTGGATAATATCAAGGTGTTGATGGATAATCCGCTGGGCATCCTGTTCAACAATCCGCAAATTGATTGGTTGAAAAATAAAGCCTTCCTCAATCCGCATAATTTCCGGGAAGGGATGCTTACCCTGGCTGCCCTGGTTAGGTATCGCGACAATGATTGGGCACGCCAGACCGGGCATCGGTTTCTTACCGGCCTGGACCACGCCTTGCAGCCGGACGGGCGTTATGACTATGATTCGATGGCCGCCAGATTGCAGGTCCCTTTCAAACCTTTGCCGATTCGTGTCCATCCGGATGAAACATTCCGCTCCGGCCGCGCGTTGGAGGCGATCCTCTGCTTTTATGAAGCGACCGGCGATCCACTGGCGCTGTCTGTGGCGAAAAGTATTGCTGAACATCATCTGGCCGCGACCGTGAACGCCGACGGCACGATCAAGCCGGAAATAATCGCTGCGGATAATGCCGGCCATAACCACTCCTATCTGGGAACCTTGCGCGGCCTGCTGCGGTATGGCCTGCTCACCAGCGATGCGGCCTATACTGATGCGGTTTACCGTACCTATCAGAAATCCATCTGGCAGCACAACATCACCTGGTCCGGATATGCGCCGCACGATCTGGGCAGGCATCGCTTCTGCAACCAACAGGGTGATCCGCTCGGTGATCCGGCGAGCTGCGGTGATGTAGCTGAACTGGCGCTCTGGCTGGGCTTGGATGCGGGGCACACAGAGCTGCTGGATGATGTGGAACGGCTGGTTCGCTCACGCCTGCTGCCGGCGCAGCTGCTGGATCCGGCCGATCCGCGCCGGGATGGCGCCTGGGGCATCAACGACCCAATGCAAGGCCAGAGTGCGATTCTGGACGTTTTCGCCGCCGTCCTTCATTCGCTGGTCCATGTTTATAACCAGATCGTCACCCGGCCGGATGAGCAGACCATCGATATCAATCTGCATTTTGACCGGCAAACACCTCTGGCGGATGTCTGTTCAATCCGCCAGGAGCGCGCTTGTTTGCTCATCCGGCAAAAACAGCCGGGCCGGCTGCGGATTCATCTGCCCGGCTGGATCCCGGCTGAATCGCTGGTCTTGTCGGTCAATAACCAACCGGCACGATCCTGGACCTGGGAAGGCCGGTTTATGGCCATACCTTCCAATGATGCCATTTCCAGAACGATCCGGCTGGAATATGACCTGCCGGTCCGGCAGTCGACAGAAACGATGCAAGACAGCGGCATCTCTTTCCGTTTTAACTGGCGCGGCGATGAAATTGTCGGCTGCGATCCGCCGATACCCATTTACCCGCCGCTTTTGTAAGGCATTGTATCCGCCGATATGGGTCATGCGAAGCTAGTTCACATTCCGCAGTCCGTCGGCCGTCAGTTCATAGACTGTATCGCAGACTTCGCTGATGTATTTCCGATCGTGCGAGATGCTGATGATCGCGCCCCGATAGGCTTGCAGGACCGCCCGGATCACCGGGCCGGACAGCGGCGAGAAGTTGCGCGTCGGTTCGTCCAGGACCAGGACGTTGTTGCCGGCGAGGATCATCCGGACAAACAGCAGCTTGGCTTTCTGGCCGCCGGACAGTGCACCGATGACATGATCCATTTCTTCGGCCGTATATTTCAAACTGCCCAGGAAGGTCCGGATGCGGGTGGTTTCGTCTTTCTCGCCGGTTACGGCCAGGAATTCGACGGGCGTCAAAGCCGGGTCGAGACAGTCCTCATAATTCTGTGGCATATAGGCGGCTTTCAGGTCGCGACGGGCAAGGAGCCGGGCGGCGATGGTCCGCAGGAGCGTTGTCTTGCCGATGCCGTTGGTACCGATGATGGCGATTTTCACCGGCCCGGCAACGGTCAGCCGGATATCCCGGGCGAGCACCCGTTCGCCGATCGCCAGCTGATCCAGCTGCAGATCCAGCACGATTTTGTTGCTGGGCAGTGTGACACTTTCGTCAAAGAAGGCCAGGATCGCATCCTCGACGATCGGCAGCGCCGTCTGGCTGGCATGTTCGCGGTCGAAGCGCCGGCCCATCGATTTGACGGCCTTCATCTTTTTCTTCAATAGGCGGCCGCCGCCGGGATCGGCCCGGCTGATGACATTTTGCTCGTGCTCGACCCGTTGGAAGATCTGGCGGTACTTCTCCTGCTGCCGTTCATAATCGCTCTGCTCCTTGCGGGCCAGCTGCTCCTGGTGCGCCAGCCGGGATTGGCGCTCGTCGACATACTGGCGGTAGGGCAGCCGGGCGACGGTCCAGCGCGGCTCGGTCTTGTGCCGTACCAGCTCCAGGTGGATGATGACATTGGCTGTCCGTTCGATCAGCGTTTCATCATGGGAGATGAACAAGACCGGCCGGCCGCAGGTGTTGATGAATTGCTCCAGCCAGGCCAGCGTCGCCAGGTCGAGGTCATTGGACGGTTCGTCCAGCAGCAGGACATCCGGCCGGGCCATCAGGATCCGGGCCAGCTGCAGCTTGACTTTCTCGCCGCCGGACAACGTGCCGACCGTCTGGCTTTCATAGAAAAAGTCCACCGCCAGGCCGAGTTGGCGGGCGATACCGGCCAGCTCGCCCGGCGTCAGTTCGTAAAAGGCTGGTGCCTCGGCACAGAAGTCCAGAATGCTCTGCGCTTGTTGTTCAGCCGGCAGCTCCTGCGCCAGATAGCCGGTGCGCAGGCCGTTTTTGCTGATCTGCCCGGAAAAATCGGCATATGAGCGGACCAGGTTTTCGTCCTGGATCAGCTTCAGCAGCGTTGACTTGCCGTTGCCCTCTTCGCCGATGATGACCGCCCGGTCACCCGGATTCAAGGTGAAGGAGAAGCCCTGCAGCATGACGCGCAGGTCCTGGCGATGGATGATGGTCAGATTTCTGATTTGCAGCATGGGCGGCCTCCCGGCATAAATAAATCTGTCTTCGGATGGACCGAAAACAGATTCACCAATCGCATGGAAGCACCGGTCAAGGTACCCGGGGCGGATCAGCCTATCTCTGGATTTCGATCATCGAAACAGCGGTCCGCAGCGCGGACTTCTAACATCAAGCCTGTTCCAGTTCGAAAAGCAGATTAGCGGATCACCTTTTCACCCATTTCCTGTTTAATGCAGCCCGACAATCAAGCCGCTGCCTGCATCGTAGCAAATTGGCGGCGTCTTGTCAAATTGGCTGACGGTTGACAGAACGAGACGGATGTATTACAATGTATGACAGAAGAGGAGGAGATATTTATGTCTGTTATTTCACTTAGGCTAGATAGCAAAGAGGATCTTTTGATTAAAACGTACGCCAAAGCGAAAAATATCTCTGTTTCCGAACTGCTGCGCAATGCGGTCATTGAGAAGATCGAAGATGAAATCGATCTGCAAATTTTTGATGCGGCGTTGGCCGAGACAAAAAAGACTTATACCTTATCTGAAGCAAAAAGGGAACTGGAGCTTGATACATGACGTATCATGTAGTTATAACCGATATTGCCATGAAAAAGCTTAAAAAGATGGACAGACCGACAGCAGCCATGATTTTAGGTTATATTGAGAAAAACCTGGAGGGCTGTGCGGATCCGAGAGCATTGGGTAAGCCATTGACCGCCAATCATCGCGGCAAGTGGCGATATCGTTTTGGTGATTATCGAATTCCAGCCATGATTGAAGAAGAGAAAATAATCATCGCGATCGTAGATATAGGACATCGGTGCGACATATACGATCGCTGAGCGCATCCATCGCCAGTTCGAAAAGCAGATTAGCGGATCACCTTTTCACCATTTCCTGTTTAATGTGGCCAGATAATCAAGCCGCTGCCTGCAGTTTGACAAATTGGCAGCGACCGGATAAACCAGGCTTGCCAACAGGTTCTGTGCAAGAAGCTGTATGGAACCCGGTAACCGGAACAGGAATTTGCACAAATATCGCGCCAAATCATGAATGGTTTTGGCAATAGATAACTTGTACAAGCTGTGCTATTATTTTGATTGTCAAATTGTGCAATACACTTAGCTGATGGACAGACATCCAGTCTTGGCCGCTTTCCATCTTTCAGCCGCGTACATGTTTTGCCAGCCATACTGAACCGGGAAATGATCTCCCGGCTGTATTGAAGTCATGCCAAAGGAGAAACCTCATGTTTCAACGCGAGATCGTCATTCAGAACAAAACCGGCCTGCATGCGCGGCCGGCATCCGAACTGGTTGAACTGTCCAATCGCTTCGCCAGCGAAATCATCCTGGTAACCGATGAAGATGAAATCAATGCCAAAAGCATCATCAGCATCTTGAGCGGCGGAGTCTACCAGGGAACGAAGGTGCTCCTGCAGGTGGATGGCGCTGATGAGGATACCGCCGGTCAGCAGATCGCCGATCTGCTGGAAAATCTGCCCGACTGAGACTGTCGGCGGGAGGACGCCATGGAACTGAAAAGCAGGCAGTCGCAAATCATGCGGGCGCTGCTGGCGACAGACAAGGGCCTCGCGGCCGAGGAGCTGCTCGACACTCTGGATGTGGGGAAAAGAACCCTCTATTATGACATCGAGAAGATTAACGACTGGCTAAAACAATTCCGGCTGGGCAAAGTCGTGTTTGCCGGGACAACCATCAGCGCCCGGATTCCAGATCCGGCGGCGCTGGAGCTGCAGCTGCGCCAGGGATCCACCTACTTCT
>JAEXPB010000035.1 GCA_023438965.1 Bacillota bacterium
TGGCTCCGCCGTAAAGCAGCAGTTTTTCGGTCATCGTCGTTTTACCGGCGTCGGGGTGGGAAATGATCGCAAAAGTCCGTCGGCGGGCGACTTCTGTTCCCAGGCTTTGACTCATTTCTCTTCCTCCAGGTTTTGAGGGTTCAAGTATAAACAGGCGAAAACAGTATAGCAGTTTTACCGACAGGATGCAAAAGTGATCGCACGGCCGAGGACTTGATCGTTCGGCCGATCCCGGCTATCCGTAAAAATTCTTCTACAGTTCGCCCGATAATCGTCGATAGTGTTATTGTCGGCAAACGGCTGGGCTTGTAGGTGTCGAACCATGCAGATTGATCAATCGCCATTGGTAATGAACAGCCCGTCTATTTTAAAGGTAGAGCGGGAAGACGCGGCACAGCTGCAATTCCGGGCTGGCGAGCGTCCGCGTTTTGTCCTGCCGGATGAGCTGGCGCGGCAGGCGGTGCCACCGTCACCGGAGATTGAACTGGAGACTCTGAGCGAGGACAGCCGCCTGGTTCTGGAAGCGGACAAGATCGAGCTGTCCGCCATCGGCCGCCATTTGGCAGACCGACTGGCCAGCGCCAGGCGCGATACGGCCGAACCCGGGGAAGAAGTCGTGTATGAGGTCAAATGTGAGGACGCGATCAAAATCAAGCTGATCCGGGATTTCCTGGCCAAATTGACCGGCAAGCAGGTGGAATTGCGTGCGCCGCGATCTTTCGTCCTCGACCGGGAAGCAGCCGGCCTGGCGGAAAAGCTGGCCGAATTCTATCAGCTCGATCAGCCGGATGCTCCGGCGGCGATGACCGAATCGGCCGGAAACACCGAGCATTTGGTCAACCGGTTGATCTGATCCGGGCCCGGGTTGCGGCATCCAGCCGGCCTGATTCGCTAAAAGAGCCGGGATCTGCGGTTGGCTGACGGCCAGCGGACAGATCCCGGCTTGACTTTTACTCGATTAGCCCAATCATCGCTGCCGCGATGCCGGACCGGTTCTTATTCCTGGATACCCGGGATTTTCGGCAGGGTCGCGAAACCCTTGGCCAACTCGGCATCGCTGGGGATATAATCGACCATTTCGCCGGCCTTGAACTGCATGTAGGCGGACATGTCGAAATAGCCGGTGCCGGACAGTCCAAAGAGAATCGTCTTGGCTTCGCCGGTTTCCTTGCATTTGAGCGCCTCGTCGATGGCGACGCGGATGGCATGGCTGGATTCCGGCGCCGGCAGGATGGTCTCGGCCTTGGCGAACTGGGTGGCCGCCTCAAAGACGCTGATCTGGCCAACCGCGCGGGCCTCGTCGAGATAGCCGTCATGATACAGCTTGCTGATGATCGGCGACATGCCGTGGTAACGCAGGCCGCCGGCATGAATGGCCGAAGGCTTGAAGTCGCTGCCCAGGGTGTACATCCGGGCCATCGGCGTGATCCGGCCGGTGTCGCAGAAATCGTAGGCATAGCGGCCGCGGGTCATGGACGGGCAGGAGGCCGGCTCGACGGCGATGAAATAGGGGTTGGCCTTGCCTTGCAGCTTGTCGGCCATGAAGGCGCTCATCAGGCCGCCCAGATTCGACCCGCCGCCGGCGCAGCCGATGACGATGTCCGGGTATTCGCCGATCTTCTCCATGGCCTTCTTGGCTTCCAGGCCGATGACCGATTGGTGCAGCAGGACCTGGTTCAGGACCGAACCCAGGACATAGCGGCAGTTCGGCGTTTTGACCGCACGCTCGATCGCTTCGGAAATGGCCGTGCCCAGGCTGCCGGTTGAGGTGGGGTCGTCAGCCAGCATTTTCTTGCCGATTTCCGTTGTCTCGCTTGGGCTGGCAATGATGTTCGCGCCAAAAGTATCCATGACGGCTTTACGATAAGGCTTCTGTTCAAAGGAAACCTTGACCATGAAGACAGTCAGGTCCAGACCAAAGAAGGAGCAGGCCATGGACAGCGCGGTGCCCCATTGGCCGGCGCCGGTTTCGGTGGTCAGGCTGGTCATGCCCTGCTGTTTGGCGTAATAAACCTGGGCGGCGGCAGAATTCAACTTGTGGCTGCCGGAGGTGTTGTTGCCTTCGAATTTGTAGTAGATCTTCGCCGGCGTGCCCAGCGCTTTTTCCAGATTGTAGGCCCGGATCAGCGGCGAGGGGCGGAACATCTTGTAGAATTCGACGATCTCCTCCGGTATGTCGATATAACGGGCGGTGGTATTGACTTCCTGGAGGCAGAGTTCACGGCAGAATACCGGCAGGAGATCCTCCAGCTGGACCGGTTTCATGGTGCCCGGATTGATGTAGGGGTCATGCTGCTCCTTCATGTCGGCCCGGATGTTGTACCATTGGCGGGGGATCTCGTCTTCAGTCAGGTAAACGCGATAAGGGATCTTGTTCATGGGGGCTCTCCTTTCTGTTTGCGCCTGGGCGCCGGGTTCTCTTGCGATGGTTTTTCAATTGCCGCATTCGATGCTGATTCGGTTGAAGGTATCCAGCAGGTCGGTGATCTGGACTTGTTGCTTGGCTGTCCCGCCCTGGTCGATGATCGCCTTGCCGTCATGCATCATCAACAGGCGGTCGCCGTACTGCACGGCGAATTTCAGATTATGGGTGACCATCAGGGTGGTCAGTTTCTTTTCCCGGACGATCCGGTCGGTCAGGGCCATGATGGTTTCCGATACCCGGGGATCCAGCGCGGCGGTATGTTCATCCAGGATGAGCAGGCGGATCGGCGGCAGCGTGGACATGATCAGGGCAAGGGACTGGCGCTGGCCGCCGGACAGCGAACCGACCGGGATGTTCATCTTGTCTTCCAGGCCAAGCTGCAGGGGCTCGAGCAAGGTCCGGTAATAATCGATCCGCCGGCGGTTGACGCCTGGCTGCAGACCGTAGCTTTTTTCCTTGTTGTCGGCAATCGACATGTTCTCCAGGATGGACATCGACGGGCAGGTGCCTTTGGCGGGATCCTGGTATAC
>JAEXPB010000506.1 GCA_023438965.1 Bacillota bacterium
TGTATCTGCCGCCGGGTTTTGCTAGAAATCTGGTAGCCTATTCGACCCGCGCGGCAGCGGGGAAGGACAGATAGAGCAAAAGGAGCTGCATATGCAAGTTAAAAAGGTGATCGACTGGCTGTTCCGGTTCGTCAAAGGCATGTTCATCGGCACCGGCGCGATCCTGCCCGGCGTCAGCGGCGGCGCCCTGGCAGCCGTTTTCGGCATCTACGAGCGGATCATCGCCTTCCTGGCCGATATCCGCCGGAATTTTCTGGCGAATGTCCTGTATTTCATCCCGGTCGCCCTGGGTGGTGTATTCGGCATGTTCGTATTGGCCTATCCGCTGGACTACTTTCTCAATACAGCGGAGATTCAGGTCCTGTGGTGTTTCATCGGCTGCATCCTCGGCACGCTGCCGGCCCTTTATAAAGAAGCCGGCAAGATGGGGAGGAAGCCCCGCCACCTGGCGCTGACGGCGGTGACTGCCGTGATCGGCTTCGTTGGCCTCTGGTCGGCGCGCCAGTACTTGAATGTCATCCTGCCGCAGAATACCGGGACCTGGATCCTGGCCGGTGCGATTTTTGCGCTGGGCATGGTTGTACCGGGCCTTAGCCCGTCCAATTTCCTGATGTATTTCCACATTTACGAACCGATGACCGCCGGGATCAAGAACCTGGACTTCGCCATCATCCTCCCGCTGGGCCTTGGCGCTGTGCTTTGTGTGCTCTTGCTGGCCAAACTGATGAGCATCATCATGGCCAAGGCGTACGCCGGCGTCTTCCATTTCATCCTGGGCATCGTCATTGCCTCAACCGCGGTCATCGCACCTACTGATTACAGCCAGGCCAACGCCGGCGTGATCGTCGTCAGTGCGGCGGTTTTCCTGGCCGGGCTGGCTCTGGGCCTTTGCATGGGCTGGCTGGAAAAAACCTACAAACCGGCGGACTAAGGACTGAACAGCTCCAAACCTTCTTAAACCTTGCCGGCCATGCGCAAACCTTTGGAGGTCATCCGCTGGGCGGCGTCCAAAGCGAGCGGACTGCGGGTGCATTCGTGGCTCTCGAAAGTCGTCTGCCAGCACAGGGCGCTGCCTTTCATGCGCTCCGAGGCGTAGACCAGCCCGTTCGTGCGGCGGTCCAGGTGCGGATGGTCGATCTGGTCCGGATCGCCGGCCAGAATGATCTTGGAGCCGATGCCGGCGCGGGTGATGATGCCCAGGGCTTGGATCGGCGTCAGGTTCTGGGCTTCATCGATCAGGATCCAGGTGCTGGTGATCGACCGGCCGCGCAGATAGGCGAGAGCCTGGGCGGTGATGATGCCATCCTCGAATAGCCCGCGGACTTCCAGGTCGATGTCGCGTTCCTGGGCGAATTCGCCTTTCTTCTTGCTGTTGCGGGCGCCGATCAGCAGCTCCAGGTTATCGATCGATGGCCGCAGCAGCGGCATGATCTTATCTTCTTCGGTACCTTTCAGGAAGCCGATGTCTTCATCGAATTTGACATTGGCCCGCGTGACCAGGATCTTGCGGTATTCGTCGGCGTGCAGGACCTTCTCCAGGCCGACGGCGAGGGAGTAAAAGGTTTTCGCAGTGCCGGCCGGCCCCTTCAGGATCACCAGCGGCGCTTCATCGGCGCCGGTCATCAGGGTTTCCTGCAGAAATTGCTGCCCGACGTTGCGCGGTATCACGCCGAAAGGCTTCTCCCGCAAGTAGCGCAGCGGCACGATCACGCGGCCGTCAAACCGGCCCAGGGCCGTCTTCTTGGGATCATCCCGTGACCTGAGCAGAAAGAACTCATTGAGGACCGGATCCAGGTCGGTCAGCCGGCCGGGATCCAGTTGGCCGCGGTCGTAGAAATCGTCCAGGAACGCGGGCGCAATGTCCAGGGTCCGGCGGCCGCGGTATTGCTGAGCGACATCCACCATTTTCTCGGCATTGTAATCCTCGGCCAATACACCGCAAACATCAGCCTTCAAACGCAGGCTGACATCATTGGTGACCAGGATGACCGGCCCGCTCAGCTTGCTGCTCAAACCTTTGGCCACCCGCAGGATACGGTGGTCCGGGCGCCGCTCGTCCCAGCCGGGCGGGAGCTGCTCGTGGATGAAATTGGTTTCGACCCGAAAAGAACCGCCGCCTGGCAAATCGATGCCGGCGGCGATACTGTTCCTGGTCTGCAATTCATTGAGAATCCGGTTGGTTTCGCGGGCATTGTAACCGGTTTCACCTGGAGCGGCCTTGAGATTGTCCAGCTCCTCGAGGGTGATATCCGCGATGACGACATCATTGTCATCGAAGGCATACAGGGCATAAGGCGAAGTGATCAAGACATTGGTATCGAGAAGATATGTCTTCTTGGCCATAGACAAGCCCCCTTGTTCTAAGTATGGACGATTGACCTGCAATTTCAAAGCGGCTTGCCGTTTCAGATTTATTTCATTTATGTTACTGAAGCACTATTGATAGATTAAATTATTAATAAAATTATATTATAAGCCGATTGTGCCGATAAACGGGGAAGCATGGACGGCAAGCCCGGAATAGTATATAATTCAGATCAGTTTCCAGTATCGTCAATCCGGCTTGCCAAGCCGTTCGCGGAGAAATGAATGGCCATGTATAGAAATTTCTTGCTTCGCTTGTTCAGTGTCATCCTGATCGTCAGTCTGGCTGCCGGGTTGATCTATTTCGCATTCCTGGAGACCATGCCGGATCTGATCCCGCTGCTTCAACATGGCAAAGCCGCGGATATTGAGGCTTATTTGCAGTCCAGCAATAAAATCAAAGGCTTGCTGTGCACCGCCCTGCTCCAGGTTGTACAGGTTTTTTCCGTCGTGCTGCCGGGTGCGCCGATCCAGATTGCCGCCGGAATTGTCTATGGGACCTGGCGCAGCTTTCTGGTCTGCCACACCGCCTCGGTAGCTGCCAATGTGGTCAGCTTTCTGACGGTCCGGCATCTGGGGGCGCGCATGAACCGGCTGATGCCGGTCAATATTCAAAGTGCCCGGCTGGACTTCATCCGCAATTCGACGCACCCTTCCTATATGGCCGGGGTGGCCTGCCTGATCCCGATTTTACCCATCGGTTTCATACCCTATGTCGCGGCGCAAACCCGGACAACCGCGCCAAAATTCGCGCTGGCCATGTATCTGGGCAATCTCCTGCCGATTTTTGTTTCATGCGCTGCCGGCAGTAAAGTGCTCGAAGGGAACTATACCGTATCGGCGATCCTGCTGGTGGTTTTATTCCTGCTCGCATTCCTGCTGGCCAAATATAAAGGCCGGGTGCTGGATTTCGTCGAAAAAATCACCGGCAGTAAACCGTGACCGCCTGGCTGGCGCAGGGCAACGGCAACCGGCTCAACGCAGGGGCATAAACAGCCGGGAAATTCCATGCCAGCGAAATTAAGCGGGCAACTGGCGGCAACACCCGGCGAAAAGCCATGCAATGTCATAAAAATCATAGTTGCCCATTGATGACAATATGGTATAATTTAGCGTTGAAAGTCATCGATTCAAGGAGCAACCATGGGGAATGACAGAAAAATGAATCTTCAAGCTTTACCTTCGCTGCACGGCGATCCGCTAACGATACGAATGGACTCCGCAGAATAAATGGAACCGGATCTGCGACAGAAGACCATGGAACAGCAATTGCCGGACGCCTGGCTGGATGAACGGCAGCTGCCGGAGCAAATGCATCGCCTGCGCCGGAATGCGCTGCCGAACAGCGGCAGCATCGGCCATGCGGCGCGCCTTTTGCTGATCACCGAAGACGGTGCCCTGCGGCAAGCCTTGCAGGATGACCTGCAACAGGAGGATTATCAGCTTTCCTGTCCAGGCGGTATTCGCGATGGCAGCGACCTGTTTCGCTTCGGCATTCCCTCGGATTTGATCCTGCTTGACCTTTGCCTGGCTGACCAGTCCGGCCTGAGCCTGTTGCAGGACATCCGCAGCAGGTATTCCGCCGCGGAATTGCCGGTGCTGGTCATCGTGGATGTTCTGAATCCCGGCGCGACCATCAAGGCGCTTTGGCTGGGCGCCAATGATTCGATCAGCAGACCGCTGGTCCCGGATGAACTGCGAGCCCGGGTGCGCAATACCATTCAGATGCGCCGGGCGGTCCAAAAGCTGGTCGCATCGGAAATGGCCTTCCTGCAGGCTCAGATCAAGCCGCATTTCATTTTTAACACCTTGAGCGTCTTGACTGCCCTTTGCACCCGGGAACCGGAAACGACTAGGAATCTTTTGTTCGATCTGTCTGATTACCTGCATGAAAGCTTTGACATCGATAATCCGGATGGCTTGACAACGCTCATCAAAGAATTGAAGCTGGTACGGGCTTATTTGGCCATCGAGCAGGCCCGGTTCAGCGAAAGACTGCAGGTTTCCATCCAGGTTGATCCGGATACGGACTGCCTGCTGCCGCTCTTGTCGATCCAGCCCATCGTTGAAAATGCCATTCATCACGGCCTGTCGAACCGGAATGCCGATTTCATGGTGACGATCCGGGCGGAGCAGGTACGTGACCGGATGATGATTCAGGTGCTGGATAATGGGCGCGGCATGAGCGGCCAGCAAATCGCCGAGGCCCTCGAAAGCAATCCGGGCCAGAGCGGAGTCGCCTTAAGAAACATCAATCGCCGGCTGTTGACCTTGTATGGCAGCGGCCTCCAAATTGCCAGCCAGCCGGGGAAAGGGACCAAGGTCAGCTTTGCAGTGCCTTGTTATGGTTTGCATGATGAACATCCTGATTGTTGAAGATGAAAGAATAATACTCGATGAAATCCAGTCTTATGTGCGTGAATTTGACCAGGCAGCCGTGATTCAAGCCTTCGATGACCCGCTGGCCGCACTGGCCGCCTGCCGGCAGCTGAATCCGGAAATTGCGCTCCTGGATATTCAGATGCCGGACATGCACGGCCTGGAACTGGCCAATATCCTGATTACCGATTATCCGAAGCTGAAAATCGTTTTCATAACCGCCCATAATTGTTATGGCGCGGAAGCATTCGATCTGGAAGCGGCTGACTATTTGCTCAAGCCAGTCCGCAAGGACCGGCTTTTCCGGGCTTTGAGCAAGCTGGATCTGGCGCCTTTACGGACGAATCTGCCGGACAAGCCAGTCCAAACCGAACAGCAGGCACAGATTTTGGCCTTCGGCGGGTTGACGGTGCGGCAGGGTTCCCTGATCTTGCAATGGAAAAGGAAAAAATCAGCCGAGATTTTCGCCTATCTGCTGACCAGCCTGAATCAACCGATCAGCAAGCATCGGATCTGCGATGACCTGTGGCCGGAACTCGATCCGGATAAGGCGCTGGTCAACCTGCAAACGGCCGTCTACCAACTGCGCAAAAGCCTCATTCCTTTCGCGCGGGAAGAGATTAAGATCGAGTATATCAACAATAACTACCGGCTGGTGCTCGGTCCCTGCTATTATGATGTCCTGACTTTTGAATCGTTGTATGACCGGGCCTTCGCCCAGAATCCGCCGGTTACCGCGACCAACCTGCTGAAAGCGGCTTACAGGATTTATCCGGACCATTTTCTGGCTTCGGAAGGCTGGCTATGGAGCATCCCGAAGCAGTCTGAACTGGAAAAGAAATTCTATCGCGTCCTGGTCGCCCTGATCGACCAGAGTTTGGCTGACTGTGATCAAGCCGGATCGACCATATATCTGGAAAGGCTGGGCCAGCTTCTCGGCGAGGAAACCATGGACCGCCGGCATTACCTGGCTATGCGCCAGGAATTGCGTGAATTTTTATCACGCTGATTGCCTGCCGGACAATTTACAATCAAATATCGTGCAACTTGCAATGATAAGCTGTTAAAACGATGAATATCTTGTTAAAATGCCAGAATATGCAACAAACGGATAATGATCTTGCAAAAACATGGATTTTCCCTCTTGACACCATCCTCTATTCCCCCTATAATACAGCCAAACAGCAAGGGCGCTCCGGATGTCAGCCGGCAGCGCCCTTTCCTGTTTCAGGATAGCATTCGTTCCGGACGAATTTCCATCAGGCAAAGGCGCTGCAATCGTAAACGATCCAGGCGCCTTTTCTAGTTCAGGATCTGGCAGGAAGGAGGTTGAAGCATGATGGATCAGAGACAACAAGCAGATAAATCCAAGGTCATACCGATCATGACGCTCTTTATTGCGGCGTTGCTGATCACGATCACCGGCACCGTTATGGCGGTCATCAGCGTGCTGAAAGACATCAGTTTCCCAGTCATGGGCACCGACGTGTCCGGAGCCGTATGGGGAACGGTCATCGCTTTCCTGGGCATCCGGTATTTATTTTCGGTACAGAAATTGAAAGCAGAAGTCTACAAGAGCACCGCACAATTTTCTTTCCAGAATTTCAAAAAGTGAGAAACGAAAAGTCAGAAGTTGTTCAACGCATGGATTGACGTTTGAACAGCATTAAAGAAGGTTAAAAAATCTGAAAATGAGTAAAAAGAAGAACAACGCCAGATCACCCTGTCAAAGAGCACAACAAAGCAGGCCTGCATTCGAAGGCCGAGTAGGAAAGCCGAAATAAGTACTTACTCGGCTAGGTCAGGAA
>JAEXPB010000050.1 GCA_023438965.1 Bacillota bacterium
AGCTGAAACAGGCGAAGTGGCTTCTGGAGCAGAACCGCCAGCTGATCGCCGAGGCACGCAAGGAAGCGGAGAACATCATGCGGGAGGCCGAATCCCGCATGTCCGGCATGATCGACGAGCACGAGATTACCGTCCAGGCCAGGAACCAGGCTGCCCAGACAATTGAGGCGGCCAACAATTCCGCCCGTCAGATCCGTGCCGGCGCCATGGAATATGCCCGCAAGCGCCTGAGCGATTTGGAAGAGCAACTGACCGAAATGCTGGTCATGATCCAAAAGAACAAGAAAGACTTGAAATAATCCTTGCCTTCCTCAGTCATGACAAGGCCCGGGCAGCTGGCTGAAGCCGGTTCCCGGGCCTTTTAAGCGCATTTAATCTGACCGGCCGTCAATCCACGGCGTCAAAAACCCGCACAAAATCAACCGTGAAATAGTCTGGCAACACAGCCTGTGCCAATTCGGGGCAGGCGCCCTTGCCCTGGTTGTACGAATGGCATTCGGTCGAGACCAGGATAAACTGCTCGACCTCGGACACCGGACCGGCAACCCGGTAGACTTCCTGACCGTCGCAATAAAAGACATAACCGTCCCGGCTCCAGTCCACCCCGAACAAATGGAAGCCGTCCGCGGTTTCGACAAACGGAACATGGGCATGCCCGCTGCCCTGGCAATCCTTGCCGTAACCGCCCCAGATGTTGCCGCACATCCAGTAACCCTTGGTGAACAGCGAATAATTCTCCATGATATCGACTTCCACACCGCAGTACCTGGGGTCCGGCGCGGCGCCGATCGAGGGCGACTGCAGCCAGAAGGCGGCATGCCAGCCATCGCAGCGCTGCATCTTGCAGCGGATTTCGTAATAGCCGAAACGATGCATGAATTTGGGTTCGATGCGCTTGCCGAACGGCCAGATGCCGTCGGTATCCCGAGGCATGTCGAAGGTGTTGCCGCCGGTCTGCAGGTGCGGAGAGCGGTATACGCCGTCTTTCAGGGACAAATGCAGCTGCAGGTTGCTTTGGCCATCCAGGATGGCGCCCGCGTCGGTAAAGGTCGGCGAAGGCTTGCCCCAGTAATTGAGCCGGTAATTCCATTTGGCGGCATCCAATTCGGTTCCGTCAAACTCGTCCTGCCAGACCAGTTGCCAGTTCTTGCCCGCAGGAACCAGGCTGTCGGCATGATCTTGCACTGAATATTTTTCCATCGCATTCGTTCTCCTTGCCCAAATGGCCATTTACTTCTGATTGTCGATTTGTTATGCTGGCAAAAAGCCTGTTGCCCAAGGGTAACGCTCTAGCCGCCAATATCATTTTAGCGCGGAAGAAGTGCCGGTGACAGTCGATCTCTTGATCTAGTTTGTCGAAATCTTATCGCACGGGGAGGCAAACCATGCCGGGAAAGGTTCTCCTGCCGGCCATGATCATCGACCGGGCCGGCCTTTATAACAGCGATGACTACTTCCGGACAACCACCATCACCCGGCTGCGTCCGGTCCAGCATTACGAGATCGAACTTTTCACGCAGGATGGCGGCAGCGCGGTCATCGACAATGTCGATTATCCGATCCGGGCCAACACGGTGCTGTTTTGCCGGCCCGGCATGCAGCGCTTCAGCGTGCTGCCGCTGCGCTGCTATTTCCTTTGGCTGGATATCCAGGCGGACGAAGGCGGCGAATGGCTGGCTGCCGATTTTGCCAGCTTGCCGCCGATGCTGGCTGTAACATCCCCAGCCCGTTATGTTGCGCTTTTTGAAGCGATCCGGCACAGCATCAGCCGGCCCGGGCAGGAAATGCTCCTGCAGGCCCGGGTCGGCGAGTTGCTGAATTGCCTGTATCAGGAGATCCATCGGAACGAAGCGGCCGCCGGACGGCAAAATGCGCCGGCGCAAGCAGTCCTGGCGACGGCGCATTATATCGATGAGCACTATTGCCAGCCGATCAACCTGGATGACCTGGCCGCCGGGGTCCACCTGAGCCCCAATTACCTGCATCGGCTGTTCAGCCGCGGTATGGGGCAGACACCATATCAATACATCCTGAACCGCCGGCTTGACGCAGCCAGGGAACTGCTGGCCAACAGCGACTTCAGCCTGGCGGAGATCGCCGAGCGCTGCGCCTTTGCCTCGCAAACCTATTTCAGCTTCGTGTTCCGGCGCGAAACCGGGCAGACGCCCAGCCAATACCGGCACGGTCAGGAGTAGCGCGACGGGGGAGTCACCGGGTGGCGAGGATATAGCCAAAAAAGGCGCACATGGCAAGGGCAATCAAGGCCAGAATGATCGTCGTATTTTTCTGAAAATTGTCCTTCCGCAGCCAGTTCAAATTAACCAGCAGGCTGACGCCGGGGAAGGTCCAGACCCCGACAACACTGGGCAGCGTATAACTGACCGAACCGTCGGCTTTCCATTGCATGGGAATGCGGGACGGCAGAAAAAGCAGCATGATCGCGGCAATGATGAACATCAGCAGCGATATGCCCAGATTCCGGACCACGACTTGGGCATTTTGCTCGGAATAAGAATCGCCAAGCAGGGATTTGAGCAGCTTCGTGAGCATGTTCATGACCTCCATTTATTAAAAGCCGCTGCCCGGCCAAGCAGCAGGGCAGCGGCTCATCAAGTCCATGGTTCGGCCGGCGCGCTAAAAAGCGAAGTGGCCTGCCGATCAGAGCTTTTCGATCCAGCCGTAAATGTCCGGCTGCAAACCGAACTGGACGCCGGTGATGATGTCGTAGAATTTTTGGCTCAGCGTGCCGATCTTGCCCTTGTTGAAAGTCATGATGTCGTTCTCATATTTCAACTCGCCGACCGGGGAGATGACCGCTGCGGTGCCGGAGCCGAAGACTTCGCTGACCCGGCCGGCTTTGGCGGCGGCGATCAGCTCGTCGATGGCGATCTGCCGCTCTTCGGTCTCAATGCCCAGGGCGCGGGCCAGCTCGAGAACCGTCCGGCGGGTGATGCCCGGCAAGATGCTGCCGTTCAGGGCCGGGGTGACGAGTTTGCCGTCGATGACGAAGAAGACGTTCATGGAGCCGACTTCCTCGATGTATTTACGATGGACGCCGTCCAGCCACAGAACCTGAACATAGCCGGAAGCGTAGGCATTGGCCTGGGAAATCAGGCTGGCCGCGTAGTTGCCCGGCGTCTTGGCGAAGCCGGTGCCGCCCTTGACCGCGCGGACATATTCGTCTTCGACATAGATGTTGACCGGGTTGAGGCCCTGCGGATAATAGGCGCCGGATGGCGAGAGGATGATCATGAATTTATAGGTGTGCGAGGGACGCACGCCAAGGTACGGGTCGGTGGCGATGATGAACGGGCGGATGTACAGCGAGGTGCCGGGCGCGGAGGGGATCCAGTCCTGCTCCAGCTCGACCAGCTGTTTCAGGCAATTGACGCAGAAGTCCACATCAATCGCCGGAATGACCATGCGGGCGTTGGATACGTTGATCCGTTCGAAATTGAGGCGCGGACGGAAGAGATTGATGCTGCCGTCCGGGGCGCGATAGGCCTTCAGGCCTTCGAAAATCGCCTGGCCATAATGGAAAACCATCGCGGAAGGCTCCAGGCTGATCGGTCCGTAAGGAACGATCTGCGGATTGATCCAGCCCTGGCCGTCGACATAATCCATCACGAACATGTGATCCGTGAAGATATGGCCAAAACCGAGCGGCTGATCCGCGGCCGGCTTGACCGCCGGTCTCGTGTTTCTGAGGACAGGAATGGGTTGGAACATGGTGGTTACCCCCTACATTCATAAATCAGTTAATTATTATAACACAACTTGCGGCGGGCGTAGAGTGAATTTTGCGGAACCCTGATCGCCAGGGATGAACCTTATCGGTAAGCGGGCCAATCACGTGCGGACAAATCGAAAATTTTCATGAAATGATAATGATTTCATGTAGTATATATTGGATACCATTTTTAGCACGGAACAGCTGAAGCGGTTGCATCTCCGAGAGGAGGTGGTGCTGATGGAATATTTAGTTGGAATATACCTGATCCTCGTGATCACGGCATATCTGCTGAAGACTTCTAGAAAGCAATAACCGCTCGGATAGCAGCCGAACGGTTATTTTGACCACGTCAGAATGATCATCGGTGCAACCGATATCGGCTGCCATGTATTTTTATTATAGATCAGCATAACTGTTATGTAAATAGGTATCTATAAAAAACATGGGGCGCGCAATTCGATTATGCGCAAGCCTGCCGCCCCAGCAATCGGCATGGGTCTGGTTAACAGCGAATAATCACATGGTTGCCAAATAGTATAGCCATCCTATCTTGCCTATGCTATAATCAGAACATAATTTCGCTTATTGCGAGCTGACGAAGCAGGTGATGACGGATGCCCTTGTTTGAGATCCTATCGGATATGAAGCCCTGCGGCGACCAGCCGCAGGCGATCGACGCCCTGGTCGACGGTTTGCAGGACGGACTGGCCGCCCAGACCCTGTTGGGTGTAACCGGCTCCGGCAAGACTTTCACCATGGCGAATGTGATCCAGCGCGTCCAGCGCCCGACGCTGGTCATCGCCCACAACAAGACGCTGGCCGGCCAGCTGTGCGCCGAATTCAAGGCGTTCTTTCCCAATAACGCGGTGGAGTATTTTGTCAGCTATTATGACTACTACCAGCCGGAAGCCTACATCGCGGCGACCGACACCTATATTGAGAAGGACTCGGCGATCAACGACGAGATCGACCGGCTGCGCCACTCGGCCACCTCCTCGCTGCTGGAACGGCGCGATGTAATTGTCGTGGCGTCGGTTTCCTGCATCTACGGCCTGGGCGATCCGGTCGATTACCGCGACCTGATGGTCCATCTGCGCCCCGGTATGAAGAAGGACCGCGACGAGATCATCCGCGAGTTGATCGACATCCAGTACAACCGCAACGATTATGAGGCCAAGCGCGGCACCTTCCGGGTCCGCGGCGACACCATCGACATCTATCCGGCCTCGTCGGAGGAGATCATCACCCGGATCTCCTTCTTTGGCGACGAAATCGAGAAGATCTTCGAAGTCGACCGCCTGACCGGCAAGATCAAGAACAGCCGCTCCTATGCCTCGATCTACCCGGCCTCCCATTATGCGACAACCATCACCAAGATGAAGCAGGCCTGCATCACGATTGAAGAAGAGCTGGAAGAGCGCCTGGCCCTCCTGCGCAGTCAGGGCAAGCTCATCGAGGCCTACCGGCTGGAGCAGCGCACGCGCTATGATCTGGAGATGCTGCGGGAAACCGGCTTCTGCAAGGGCATCGAGAATTACTCGCGCCACCTGGCCGGCCGGGCGGCCGGAACGCCGCCCTATACGCTGATCGACTTCTTCCCGGACGATTATCTGCTGATGATCGACGAGTCCCATGTCACCGTGCCGCAGATCGGCGCGATGTTCAACGGCGACCGCTCACGCAAGGAAACACTGGTCGAATATGGCTTCCGTCTGCCATCGGCCTATGACAACCGCCCGCTGATGTTCAGCGAATTCGAACGCAAGATGGGGCAGACGATCTTTGTCAGCGCGACGCCGTCCAAATACGAAGCGGAACATACCGGCCAGGTCGTCGAGCAGATCATCCGCCCGACCGGCCTGATCGACCCGCTGATCTCCATCCGGCCGGTCGAAGGGCAGATCGAGGACCTGCTGGCCGAGATCGCTGTCGCCACCCGGAAGGGCGAGCGGTCGCTGGTGCTGACCCTGACCAAGAAAATGGCCGAGGATCTGACCGCGTTCATGAAGGAAGAGGGACTGCGGGTCAAGTACCTGCACTCCGACATCGAGACCGTCGAACGGATGAAGATTCTGCGCGACCTGCGCCAGGGCCAGTTCGACGTGCTGATCGGCATCAATCTGCTGCGCGAAGGCCTGGACCTGCCGGAAGTCTCGCTGATCGCCATCCTGGACGCCGATAAGGAAGGCTTCCTGCGCTCGACGACCTCGCTGATCCAGATCATCGGTCGCGCCGCCCGCA
>JAEXPB010000190.1 GCA_023438965.1 Bacillota bacterium
CACCCAGATGGCTTATGACCTGAACGATGTTTTCCGTTCGCTGGGTTTCGAAGTTTTCAGCGAGGATGAGATCACCAGCGAGTTGTACGCCTTCGACAATTTGAATTTTCCGCCGGAGCATCCGGCACGGGAATCGATGGATACCTACTGGATCGCCGGTACGGAGAACAAGCGGGGTGCCGCCCGCCTGGCCCTGCGCCCGCACCTGACCGGCGCCAGCGTCCGCTATCTGCAGAAATTCGGCGCGCCGGCCCGCTTCGTCTACCCAGGCCGGGTTTACCGCAACGAAACGACCGATGCCCGGCACGAACGGGCCTTTTTCCAGTACGAAGCGTTGATCGTGGACAAGGATTTTTCCTTTGCCTCCGGCCAACTGCTGGTCAAAACCATCCTGGAGAAGGTCTTCGGCCAGAAAGTGGACGTGCGCATGCGGGCCGGTTTCTTCCCGTTCGTCGAACCCGGTTTTGAAATCGACATGAAATGCCTGGTCTGCGGCGGCGTCGGCTGCAAGGTCTGCAAGAATGTCGGCTGGATCGAGGTTATGCCCGGCGGATCGCCCCATCCCAACGTGCTTAAGGCGGCCGGCCTCGATCCGGCGATCTGGTCCGGCTTCTATATCAATATCGGCCTGGACCGGCTGGTCATGATGCGATATGGCGTGGACGATGTCCGTCTTTTCCACAGTGCCGATCTGAGATTCCTGAGTCAGTTCAGGTAAGGGGTGAAACAATGAAAGTATCATTAAATTGGATTCGCGAATATGTTGATCTGCCGGCTGATCTGACCATGGAGCAGCTGGCTTACGACCTGACCATGCGCACCGTCGAGGTCGAGGGTTATGACAATCTGGCCGAATCCTGTCATAACATCGTCGCCGGCCGGATCATCGCCGTCAGCCCGCATCCGCAGGCCGACCGCCTGCGGGTGGTCATGGCCGACATCGGCGAAGCAGAGCCGGTGCAGATCGTCTGCGGCGGCTCCAATCTGGAGCCCGGTCAGATGGTCGTGGTCGCCAAGCCCGGCGCCCAAGTCATCTGGCATGGCGAAGGCGAGCCGGTCGAAATCAAGGCCTCTAAACTGCGGGGCATCGAATCTTACGGCATGATCTGCGGCGCCAGCGAGATCGGCCTGGAGGCCCTGTTCCCGGCCGGCGACGACCATGAAATCGTCGACCTGAAAGGGATTTGCTGCCAACCGGGCGACCCAATCGCCAGCATCCTGCATCTGGACGACGAGATCCTGGAGATTGACAACAAATCATTGACCAACCGCCCGGACCTCTGGGGCCATTACGGCATTGCCCGCGAACTCGCGGCCATCTACGGCTGCCCGCTCAAACCGCTGCCCGCATACCAGCCGGAAGCCGGCCTGCCCGGCTACCCGGTCGAGATCGAGAACAGCGACCTCTGCCGCCGTTACACGGCGATCGTCTATGCCGGCCTGCGCAACGCCCCTTCGCCGCTCTGGCTCCAGACCAGCCTCTTCAAAGTCGGCATGCGCCCGATCAACAACATTGTCGACATCACCAACTACATCATGCTGGCTGTCGGCCAGCCGACCCACGGCTTTGACAAGAGCCATGTCCAGGGCGGCATCCGCGTCCGCACTGCCCGCGACCAGGAAGTGCTCGAACTGCTGGACGGCAAGAAGCTGAGCCTGAACCGTCAGACCCTGGTCATCGCCGACCACGCGACGCCGCTGGGCCTGGCCGGCATCATGGGCGGCCGGCAGGACTCCGTGCTGCCGGAGACGACGGAAATCGTCCTGGAACTGGCCAACTTCTCGCCGACTTGTATTCGGCGCACCACGCAGGAGTTTGGTCTGCGCACCGAGGCCTCCATCCGGTTCGAGAAGCATGTCGACACCCAGCGCATCGATCCGGCAATCGGCTTGGCCGCCAGGCTGTTTGCCGAGCTCATCCCCGGCGCGCGGATCACCGCCTTTACCGATATTTGCCCGCAGCCGACCCAGCCACCGGTCATCGATGTCACCCTGTCGTTCCTGTCCGTTCGGCTGGGCAGCCCGGTGACGGTCGACGATGTGGCCCGCAGCCTCCAGCCGCTCGGATTCCAGATCACGGCCGACGGCGACCGCCTGCAGATCGCTACGCCGCCCTGGCGCGGCACCGGCGATGTTTCGCTGCCCGACGACATCCTGGAGGAAGTCGCCCGCATGATCGGTTACGCCAATTTCGAATACCGGGCGCCGACGATCATCCTCGACCGGCCGATCAACCAGCGGTCCGTGCAACTTGATCGGAATGTGCGCGAATACCTGGCCTTCCGCTGCGGCTTCCAGGAAGTGTTCACCTATCCCTGGATCGACGACAAATACATTCAGGCCGCCGGCGTCAACAAGGACGACCTGCTGGCCCTGTCGACACCGCCGGCGCCGGAGACCAGCCGCCTGCGCTCCACGCTGGTGCCGGGCATGCTGGAGACCCTGGTGACCAATCTGCGCTATTTCGATGCGTTCCGGGTCTTCGAGCTGACCCAGGTCTTCCAGAAGGGCGGCACATCCCCCTCCACACCGGCGGAAATCCTGCCGCTGCAGCAGAAATGCCTGACCGGTGCGCTGGCCGGCGCTGACGCAGCTCAGCTCTTCTTCGAAGCCAAGGGCATCCTCGAGGCGATGGCCCGTTACTGCCAGATGAAGGAACTCGCCTTTACCCGCGAGCAGGAACCGATTTGGGCCGAGAAGAAGGTCTGGCTGAACATCACCGCCGCCGGCGAAGTCATCGGCTCCGTCGGCCTGCTCTCCCTGAAGGCCAAGAAGGCGGCCGGCATCAAGCGGGCGGAGGCCGTGATCTTCGAGCTGAATGTCGACAAGCTGGTGCCGTTGCCCTCGCGCACCAACACCTTCCGGCATCTGCCGCTCTTCCCGCTGGTCGAGCAGGACCTGTCGATTCTCCTCAGCGAAACCGTCAAGTGGAGCGACGTCGAGAACCTAGTCAAGCCGCTGGTCAAGGAACTGGCCTATATTGAAGAATATCGCGGCAAACAGGTGCCGGCCGGCAAGCGCTCGCTGATGTTCCGGGTTCGCCTGGGCTCAGACGAAGGGACACTGACCAGCGAACAGGTTGAGGCCAAGATGCAGACGATCATCAAGAAGCTGAACAAGCAGTTCGGCGCCGAGATCCGGAGTGTCTGAAACCAGGCGGACGGAAATGCTCCCGGCGGACGCCTGATCCGGCGCGTTGCCCGGATTGAACATCAACTGAGAAACAGCAGTCATGACGTGCACCCCAAACGCTGGATACCATCTGGCATTTGGCGGTGCACTTCGCATATTTATGATATGATATATAGGGAAGAGGGTGATACTTGTGGGAGTTTCGAAGAACAAAGATCATGCCAAATCGGCCTATATCGCCGATATGCAGGAGTGGCAAGACCATCAGTATGATCCTGGCTATTATACCGGCGGCAAAATGCGTCCGATCCTGAAGCATCCGGCTCGACCCCAGATATTGGGGACCATTCTGCTCCTGATTGGCGCCGGGGTGATCCTGGCGTCGGTATGGCAAGGCATATCTTACCTGAATTCGGACGGCAACTCCGCCGATGCATTAGCGCAGCTGCTGCTGCAATGCCTGCCGCTATTCGTCTTTGGCGGCGTGATGACGATCGCGGGCATCGCTTACCTGCGTGTTCAAACTAAGTCGGTGAAAAATCCAAAGAGCAGGCGGCGATAATTGGCGAATTAGCTGCCATATCGAAACCATCCAGTAAGCCACCAAGGTTTAATGGGCTGTTATACTATGCGTATTGGCAGGACACAGGATGATTTCGGAGGCAACTGCATGAACACCTGCCGCACCGCCCAAATAGCCGCCCAGGTTGGCGTCCATTTGATTTAGTATTGCAGCTAATTGGTTACTATTTTTGAATGAAAGGGCTGGCAGTCGAACCCGGAGCAGCGCTGCCCTTGACTTCCAGAATGATCTGAATGGCTTCCAATCGATAAGCATAACCTGCAGTCCCGGCGGACTGGCCATTCTTCGCCCAATCCATCCAGCCAATATTCTGAGCGTGCACACGGTAGTAAATGTCAAACTGATCGGCGGCATCACCAGTTAAACGAATATCGATCGCTTCCAGGCGTAAAGACTGACCTTCGGTTCCACTTGCCACACCATTGCTTACCCAACCCAACCATCCAAGATTTTGCACATGCGTGCGGTATTCAACACCGCCTGATAAATTCACCAGATAGATCAGAATGGCCTCCAGCCGTTTGGCCTCACCGCAAGTACCAGATATGGTGCCATTAGTGACCATAGTCTGCCAGCCGATATCCTGGACGTGGCTCTGATAAACAACTTGATCATTTCTGAAGGGGCTGGCCGTTGGCCCGGGGGCTGACCCACCTTTCGCAACTAGAATGATCTGAATGGCTTCCAATCGATAGGCATAACCGGCGGTCCCAGCGGATTGACCATTCTTAGCCCAATCCATCCAGCCAAATTGCTGGGCATGAACTCGATAATAAACATCATACAAATCGGCAGCAGCACCAGTCAGGTAGATTTCAATGGCTTCCAGACGCAAGCTCTGACCTTCGGTTCCACTAAGCGCGCCATTGGCTGTCCAATCCATCCAACCGATATTCTGAACATGAGTGCGATACTCAATGCCTCCAGACATGTTAGCCAACACAATGGAGATTGCCTCCAATCGTTTCGACTGCCCGCTCGTTCCGGATATATCACCGTTGCTGACCCACTCCTGCCAACCGATATCTTGAACATGACTCTGATAAATAATCGCCGGTTGCAGAGGAATCCACTTTGCGTATAGCGTGACATTTACAGTGACTGTCTCGAAGCCAAAATTCCATGGCATGGTTCCGGCGGCATCCTTGCACCATCCGCCAAAATCGAACCCTTCGCGAGCGGGATTCCAGGGGCATTCAAGATCTGAACCTATAATAGCCCAATAGTAGGTTACGGGATAACTGCCATCTTGTAAATCCAGGGTCAAGTAGCAATAGGCTTGCTTAGGATAGGTATGATAAGCCGACCAAAATGAGGCTCGTTCAAAATAGTAACGAACTAGAAATGAAGAGGGAGTGTTGTTAAAAACATCAGTACCAAAGATAGGGCAATCACCTTCGAAAATAGCACTATATAATCCTGTGCAATTCCAGAAAGCCGCGTAATCAATATACTGAATGGTCGAGGGAATAATCACCGTGCCAAGTCCGCAGGATCCTTCAAAAGCTGCAGCACCGATTCTGGTGACACCATAGGGGATATATTTGCTGCCGGCTATGCCCGCGGGGCAGGCGATCAGGGTTGTTCTGTCTTTATTGAACAACAAACCGCCAGAACTGGAAAATAAAGCATTACCCGTATCAACATTGATTGCGGTAAGATTATCACAATAGGAAAAGGGCGAAAAACCGATTTGGCTGACATTAGCATGAATCCAGATGGCCGTGATGCTATCTTGATCCATAAAAGCGCTTCCGCCGATGCTGGTAACCGGATATCCATCAATCTGGGCTGGTATTGAGATAGATCCGCCTGAACCATTATAACCGGTTATCATGACGGTACCGTTAGCAAAATAGTAACCAAAACCGTCAGCAGTCCAGCCGTTATAGGGATCAGGCGGCGGACTGGTAACAGTGAAAGATCGGGTTGGCGGAGCATCTCCTGCTGTGGAACCGTTATAGGAACGGACCTGCCAGCGCCAACTACCGGTGTTGTTGACAACGAAACTATAGGATGTCGCATAAACATCCGTAGCAAATCCGCCGCTGCCTGTATCATTCATGACTTCGAGGCGATATCTGGCAGCGCCAGTGTTTGACCATTGGAAATTGATGGTTTGACCGGTCTGGAAAGAAGCGCCGTTGGCAGGATTGGTCAGTGTCGGAATGCCATAGGAAGCAGGCGGCGGGGTAGGTGAACCTGAACCATTCCCTGTTAGTGTATTCCCCGGATAGTGCCGAATATAGACAACATTCAATGCATTACGGCTATATTGAGCATCCCATCTGACCGTACACGGACCAATAAAGTTGCAATCGGTAATCCATAACGTGTCTCCGACAACCTTCGTTACTAAAATCGAGTGAAGACTACCGTTACTTAAGCGTATTCGGACGATATCGCCGGCATATATGGAATTTTTATCATAATGCTCATCATAATAATCTGAATTAAAAATGGCATTATACAATTTGTAAGCATAACCTGCACATTGACCGGCACCGCCATATTGTCCGCAAGCACAAGAACAATTTGCTGCGCAGTAACTATATCCTTTGATTTTGCAATAACACGGTGATGTACCAGTTTTACTATAATCAGGTGAACTGTAATAATTCCAGTATTGACCGGCTTGAAATTGGCTTCGCAAATAAGCTATTTTGTTAGCGTATTCACTTTCTGTCAAATTGGCTGCATATACATTGCTTTCGAGTATCCCAGTAGTATTATATTGAAGAACAAAAACAATAACCAGCAAGAACGGAATGACTTTTTTCATGATGAATCTCATAATTCATGCCTCCCGATTGAGTTGTCTTAGTTCTATTAATTAAAAAATAGAAAGTGGGGATAGCGATATCAAGAATCTTTTTCATTATATCACGTCGGTTTGGTTAATCAATTAGCATGAAAGTAGCTTTGATAATGAGAAATAAATATCAATTACTTAAATGTCAGCCACTATTAGCTGCCATATCGAAACCATCCAGTAAGCCACCAAGGTTTAATGGGCTGTTATACTATGCGTATTGGCAGGACACAGGATGATTTCGGAGGCAACTGCATGATCACCTACCGCACCGCCCAAATAGCCGCCCTGGTTGGCGTCCATCCCAATACCGTGCGCTTTTACGAAACCATGGGCTTGCTCCCGCCAATACCGCGTTCCTCCAGCGGCTACCGCCGGTTTGACGACCGCCATCTGGCCCAGCTGCGCCTGCTCCGCACGGCCTTTCGGGCGGAAATCATCAGCGACCGGCTACGGCAGGAAGTATACGCCATTGTCAAGCGAGCCGCCGCCGGCGACCTGGCGATGGCAGGCCGAGATGCAGAGCGGTATTT
Organism: Bacillota bacterium; assembly: GCA_023438965.1. Classification (GTDB taxonomy): domain Bacteria; phylum Bacillota; class Clostridia; order Saccharofermentanales; family UBA5734; genus UBA8949. Next base: position 7,061 of record JAEXPB010000190.1, read on the forward strand.
GAATCACCTGCGGGAAGAAAAGGACCGGGCAGAAGAGGCAATTCAAATTACCCTGGCTATTTTGCAGCCAATAGCCGGCTTGAACGAGGCGGTTGGCGAATATGCAAGCCGCAATCAAGTTGCTGCAGATTTGGGAATAACCGCCGATGTTCTGCGCGATTGGGAGCGGAATGGTCTGATTCAAGTGCCACGACAGACAAATGGCTACCGGAAATATGCCGGCCCGGAAATCAGGCGGTTGAAAATTATCCGGACCTTACGCCATGCACATTACTCCATGATGGCGATCCTGCGCATGCTGAACCGGTTGGATCAGGGCGAAAGCGATATCCGGACGGCCATCGATACGCCAGACGAACAAGAAGATATCGTCAGCGCGGCCGACCGGTATATAACCGCGTTAAGCCTGGCGGAGCAAGATGCCTGTGCCATGCTGGCCCAGCTGACTGGCATGCTTGCAGCTGGTGCAGGTTGACTCACTTAATGGATTACTCTCCAGTATGCCACCAGGGGCCGGCTGCCTGATAAACTTGGTTTATCAAGGCATACGAGGAGGCCGATCATGCAGGCGATCAATCAACCGGACTGGAACTGGAAACGCACAACGGCAGGTTTTTTGGCGGGGCAAGGCATCTCGCTGTTTGGATCGCAGATTGTTCAGATGGCGATGATCTGGCATATGACGCTGGAGACTTCATCCGGCATCTGGATCACCGCCCTGACCCTGGCCGCTTTCCTGCCCCAGATGATCATATCCTTACTCGGCGGCGTCTGGGCGGACCGATATAACCGCAAAAAGCTGATTATTATTTCTGACACAATCATTGCCATTACCACATTGCTGCTGGCTTGCTATCTTTTGGCTGGCAACACGGGCGCAACCGCGCTGCAAGTCATCATTCTCGCTGCCGCGATCCGTTCCCTGGGCAGCGGTGTCCAGACGCCGGCGGTCCAGGCGATGCTGCCGCAATTCGTCCCGGAAGCCAGCCTCGCGCGTGTGAACGGCTATAACAGCACCATCCAATCGGTCGTCCAATTTGCCTCACCGGTCGCCGCCGGCGCGCTCATGGCGCTTGGCCCGATCCACAACATCTTGCTGATCGATGTGGCAACGGCGATCATCGGCATCGGCATACTCGCCGTGCTGCGCATACCGCCGCATCAACAGCCGGGAAAGCCTGAAACGACCTCCATTTTAGCCGAAATGAAACAAGGCTTGCGGTTTGCCTGGAATCATCCTTTCTTGCGGAAACTGTTAACCACCTATGGCATTTTCATTTTTTTAAGTGTCCCATCCGGCTTTCTGACCGCGCTGATGATCCAAAGAACCTTTGGCGATCAGGTTTGGCTGCTGACCGTCAACGAAACGCTCGGCTTTGCCGGCGCCACCCTGGGCGGGCTCCTGCTTGGCATCACAGGCGGGTTCAGGAACCGCAACAAAACCTTTTTCGCCGGCATCATCCTGTATGGGATCGCCTCGCTGGCTGTGGGCTTCACGACGGTGTTCCGGCTGTTTGCCGCGTTGATGTTCATCATCGGCCTGAGCATTCCGGCAGCGCAAACGGCTGTATTTACACTCATTCAGGAAAAAGTCGAACCAGCCATGCTGGGCCGGGTATTCAGTTTGGTCAATGTGCTGTTTTCCGGTTTCATGCCCCTGGGGATGGCACTCTTTGGCCCGTTGGCCGATTTCGTGCGCATCCAGACCATGGTCGTGGCTTGTGCTATACTGATAATCATGCTGAGCTTGAATATGGTCCTGGCGCGGGGCTATTACCAGGCCGGCGAAAGCACAGCGCCGGTTGAAGCCGCTGAAGGAGAAGGACAATCATGCTGACATTTACGAAAGCTGCCGAAAATCCCATCTATGGCGGACCGGAAACCGGAACGCTGTTTGATGTTTATGTCACCCGGGTGAATGGCCGATTCCGCATTGATTTTTCCTGGCGTCCGCAAAAAGCGCTGGCTGTGTCGTTTTCCGATGATGGCATTCATTGGGATCCGCCGCACATTACCCTGGCCTGCTGCACAGAAAGCGGATGGGAAGACAATATCAACCGCAATTGCGTCATTCAGGCCGATGGCCTGTATAAAATGTGGTACACCGGCCAGGCGCGCGGATACAGCTTCATCGGGTATGCCGAAAGCGAAGATGGCCTGAACTTCCAGCGCGTACGCCAGGAACCCGTGCTGATTTCTGAACGTTACTGGGAAGGCCTGTCGGTGATGAACCCCTGTGTGCTCTATGAAAACGGCCTGTATAAAATGTGGTATGCTGCCGGCGAAACCTATGAACCCAATGTGATCGCCTATGCCGAATGCGCGG
>JAEXPB010000272.1 GCA_023438965.1 Bacillota bacterium
CAGCTCCCGGATTTCCGCCGGATTCAAATCGGCGCAGCGGCTCAGGCCGGCCAGATCCGGAAACAGCACCGCGAACGGCTTGGCTTCCCGTTTTTTAATCCGCCGGAGGCGGGCCACGCTGGCGCCGTCATCCGACCGGCAGGCCAGATGGTAGCCGCCCAGACCTTTAACCGCCACAATGCCGCCGGCGGCCAGCAAGTCGCCCGCCCGGTCCAGGGCTGCTGTCCCTCCGGCGATGCGGCTGCCGTCGCGGCCATACAGGGTCGGCTGCGGACCGCAGTCCGGGCAGGAAATGGTCTGGGCGTGATAACGGCGGTCTTCCCGCCGCTCATATTCATTCCGGCAAGCCGGACAAAGCGGGAATGTCCGCAAAGTTGTCCGCGGCCGGTCATAAGGCAGATCTTCCAGGATGGTATAGCGCGGGCCGCAATGGATGCAGCTGATCAGGGCGTGGTTGAGCCGGCGGTCGGCCGGATCGAGGAGTTCCCGCACACATTCCGGGCAGATCGCCAGATCCGGTGAAATGAGAACCAGGCCTTCCGCCGCCTGGCTATCGGCGATGCGGAAGACTTTGGCTGCCAAATGATCGGCGCTGGGTGCATCATGTTCCCCGCTCCCGGAAACCGTCAACCCGGCCGGTCGCTCAACAGTCGACAGGCGCACGATTCGCGCAGCCGGCGGCGCGTCATTCCTTAAGCCGCTCAGCAAGCCGTCGAGCTGCCGTCGGGTGCCGGTCGCCTCGATCGACAGGTGGGCGCCGGCGTTGCGGACCGAACCGCCCAACTGCAGCCGTTCGGCCAGCCGCACCACAAATGGGCGCATCCCGACGCCTTGCACGATGCCGACGACCGTAATGGTCGCGCGGATCAGTTCCGGCCCGCCGGCAGATTCACCGGTCGGCGCCAGGATCAATTCATTTGCCGCTGCTGCCGGATCCATCGGACAATTTCGGCGAAGCCGTCATCCGGGCTGGCCGGGCCCGGCCGCGAGGTCAGGCGAATGACCGGCGCCGTTGGATTCAGGGCCCGGACTCCGACCAGGAAAAATGCCCAGTCAAAATCGACATAGGGCAGCAGGTCGGCTTTGTTGACGACGATCAGGCTGGCTTTCTCGAAGGCCAGCGGATATTTGTACGGCTTGTCGCTGCCGTCGGTCACTGTGGTGACCAGCAGCTTGATGTCCTCGCCGATATTGAATTCGGCCGGGCAGACCAGATTGCCGATATTCTCGATGAACAGCACGCCGGATTCCGCAAAGGGGTAATCCGCCAGGGTGGCCGCCACTACCGGCGCGTCCAGGTGGCAGGCGCCATGCGTGTTGATCTGCACCGTGGTCACGCCGGCCGCCTGCAATTGGCGGGTATCGAGGTCGGACTCGATGTCACCCTCCAGCACATAGGCTTTTTCCGGGGCCAGGGCGCCGATCAGTCCGCGGATCACCGAGGTTTTACCGGCGCCGGGAGCGCCCATGACATTGACGGTCCAGATGCCCCGGGCATGCAGCCGCTGCTTCAGCAGCTCCGCCTGACGGTCGTTCTCCGCCTCGATCTGGATGATGGCTGGTATTTCCTGTTTACTCACCGCTGTTTCCTCCATTCGGCTCCAGCGACAAGACTTGCTGGCTGCCGCCGTCGTCGGTTTCGACCACGATTGATTTAAGGTAAAATTCTTTGCCGATCCGGGTCGGATGACCATCGGTGCCGCACTCCGGGCAGGCAAAGGAAAATGGCTTCCGTTCGAAAAGGCGGCCGCAGGCCGGACAGCAGAGCTGCGGCCGGATCCGGATCACCGTCACTTCAGCGCCGGCGCAGGCCGTACCTTCCGCCACTGCGTCGAAATAAAGGCGGATTGAATCGCCGACATAGCCGGCATCGTCGCCGATCACCAAGGTCAGTTCCCGGATGCGTGCCGCGCCGCGTTCCGCTGCCAGCCGGCAAACCAGGTCAACCAAATGGCAGGTGATCGGGTATTCATGCATGAGGCGCTTCCGGCTTGGCGATCGCGAACCGTTCCAGCTGTCCGTCGACCGAGGGCACTGGCTGGGCATTGGCCATGTGCAGGCATTTCTTGGGGCAGCACTCGACGCAGGCGCCGCATTGGATGCAGCGCAGGCGGTTGATCTGCCACCAGGACTCGCCGCGGCTGACTTCGATTGCCGCGGTCGGGCATTTCCGGCTGCACAGGCCGCAATAGATGCAATCGCCGATTGTGATCGCGATGCTGCCGCGCGTACGCTCGAAGGGCGGCCGGACAACCGCCGGGAAGGGTCGGGTGACCGGTTTGCGCGCAATATTGGCGATCAGGGCGGAAATAAAGGGCATCAAGGACATGGTGTCACCTCTCGGTACAGCTGATGCAAGGATCGATGGTCAGGATCAGGATCGGCACGTCAGCCAGGTCGCTGCCCGGCAGGATGCGCAGGAGAGACGGCAGATTCGCGAAAGTTGGCGTCCGGACGCGCATCCGGTCCAGGTTTTTCACGCCGTGGCCGCGCGTGTAATAGATCACTTCACCGCGCGGCTGCTCCAGGCGGGCATAGGCTTCGCCGTCGGGATTGCCGGTGACTTTGACAGCAATCTCGCCGGCCGGGATTTTATCGATTGCCTGATGAATCAGCTCGATCGATTGCAGGATCTCCTCCGCCCGCACTTCGCAGCGGGCCATGCAGTCGCCGTCCAGCCGGGTCACCGGCGCGAATTCCAGATCGCCGTACGCGGCATAGCCCAGCAGGCGGGCGTCGTCAGCCACGCCGCTGGCCCGCAGCATGGGTCCGACTGCGCCGTACAAGCGGGCGTCGCCGGCATTCAGGACGCCGACGCCGCACAAGCGGTGACGCACGGACGAATCATGGAAAAAGACGCGGGTCAGGCCGCGGATTTCTTCCGCCAGGCTGGCCAGGACCGTGTCGAAGGTTTTCAGGTGCTCTGCGGTCATGTCCTTGCGGACGCCGCCGACTTTGCAGACCGAAAAAATAACCCGGCCGCCCGTTGTCATCTCAAACAAGTCGAGAACGGTTTCGCGATGCCGCCAGCACTGCATGAACAGGCTCTCAAAGCCGAAGGCGTCAGCCAGGAGGCCCAGCCACATCAGATGGCTGTGGATACGGGAAAGCTCCGCCCAGATGGTCCGCAAGTATTTGGCGCGCGGCGGGATATCCAGGCGCATGACCTCCTCGACGGACTGACAGTAGCCCATGCCATGGATGAAGGAGCAGATGCCGCAGATACGTTCGGCCACATAGACATATTCCTGGAAGTCCTTCTTCTCGACCAGTTTCTCCAGGCCGCGGTGGACAAAGCCGATCGACGGGATGGCTTCGATGACCTTCTCGTCCTCCAGGACCAGGTCCAGATGGATCGGCTCCGGCAGAACCGGGTGCTGGGGGCCGAAGGGCACAATGCTGTACTTTTTCATCAGGAATCCACCTCCTGCCGCGCCGGTGACGCCTCGCCGGCCGGTTGCGCCGGCGCATAGGGCATCTGCTGCCGCAACCGGTACAGCCGGCCTTGATAGTCGATGTTGATGTCGCTGAACTGGACGCCGAACAAATCGTGGATTTCGTTTTCATAAATGAAGGCGCCGGGGAAAACGCGGCTGATGCTGGGCACCTTCTGCTGCGGATCGATGACCAGGCGCAGGTTCTGCCATTGGTCGGGCGCGGCAAAGCAGTAATTCAGCTCAATCTGGCCGGCCAGGACCGTGGCATGGACCTGGGCCAGGCGCAGGTACAGACTGCGGGCGGTCTGCGCGCGCTCCAGCAGCTCGGGGATCGTGATGATCTCCAGGGATTGACGGACATTTCGCACCTTCATGCTTTCACTCCTCTGGCCGCGCGCTTTTTGGCAAAATGCCGGCGGGACTTCTCTTCCAGGATGGCGATGGCCTGGACGACGCCGCTGATGATGTTTTCCGGCCGGGCCGCGCAGCCCGGCACATAAACATCAACCGGGACAGCCTTGTCTGCGCCGCCGAGGATCGCATAGCAATCGCGGAAGATGCCGCCCGAGGTGGCGCAGATGCCGATTGCGACCACCACCTTGGGCTGGGGCATCTGATCGTAGATCTGGCGGATGACCGGCAGGTTCTGGTCGTTGACCGCCCCTGTC
>JAEXPB010000527.1 GCA_023438965.1 Bacillota bacterium
GCGGTCCTCGATCCGCATGAGCGGCGGAATCAGGAAGCAGATCACGCCGATCAGAGCGGTCAGCGCGCCGGGGATCAGCACCATGGGCATCAGGCCGATCCTGTTGGCCAGCGGCCCGGATATGGCCAGGCTGATCGGCATGGCAATCATGCAAACCATGGTGATGATCGACATGACCCGGCCTTGCATGTCCTTTTCGACTTTCGCCTGAATGATCGCCGTCGCCGGCGAATTGATATAGGCCGAGGCGATGCCGCAGACGACGGTGGCCAGCAGAACAAGATAATAGGCGTCGCGGGGGACGAAATAGATGCCGGTCAGGGCCAGGCCGCTGATGATCTGGGCCAGATTGATATTGACGATCTTGCGGCGGTTGATTCCCCAAACCGACAGCAAAAAACCGCCGATAATGATGCCGATTGCATATGCCGCTTCAAAAAAGCCATATTCGGTGGCACCGCCATTGAAAACCTGCCGGACGATGAGCGACATCAGCGCCAGGATCGGCGAGAGCAGGAAGTTGGACAAACCGAAGATGATGATCAAGGCCAGCAAGCCTTTCCAGCGATAGACATACCGCAGACCGCAGGTGAAATCCTGGAAGTAGCCGCGAATTGTCGCCTGATGATCGGTGGACTGGGTAATGTCCGGAATGCGGATTGCGGCCAGGGACAGGACAGCCATGGCCGCCGTGATGACATCGATGAGCAGGATGCTCGGCAGGTGAAGGTTCAAGGCCACCAGCAAGGCGCCCAGCATCGGCGCGGCCAGGTTGATGCCGGAGCGCAGCATCTGGATGACCGCCGCGGTGCGGACCAGATGCTCCGGCGGCGCAATCAGGGGCATCGTCGATTCGAAAGCCGGCTGGTGGAAGGCTGACCCGAGGGCACGCAGGAAAAGCAGGACATAAACCAGCCAGACGGCCAGGATACCAAAAAAGAAAAGCAGCGCCATCAGCAGGGTCATCGCAGCTACGAAAGAATCGGCAATGATCATCACTTTTTTCCGATTAAACCGGTCGGCGATAACTCCGGCGAATGGCGAAAAGATAATCACGGGCAACACGCCCATAATCATGGAAACCGACAACACGACGGCTGATCCGGTCGTCTTCATCAGCCACCAGACGATGGAAAACTGGACCAGTCCGGAACCCAGCAGTGAAAAAGCCTGACCGGCCATGATGATGGAGAAGCGGACGACCCAGGAACCGGATTGTTGCCTTGTTGTCATGCTGTCCTCCCATCATTTCTATTATATCGATCGAATAACCAAAGCCAACTGACCGGTACGGACACGATCCGGCTAGCGATTACAAATTATTGTTATATTATAATCTGACGGGTTAAATAATTCAAGGAAGCTGCCAGCTACATTTTCGGCAACAAAAAACCATCCTTGCCGGATGGTTCGTTATCCTGGTCCTTGATCTTCTTGGTGCGGCGGTAGTCGTTCTTCCGATCGCGATGCGGACCGGCGCCGCCCATGGGCGCCAGATAGGCCCCGGACCGGACCTGCCGGCTCAGCGGTCGGTTTTTGCGGTTTTTGGCCTTGGCCATGACAGTCACTTCCCTTCTGTCAGCCTGAATGGGATTAAGACCTGCTCAATCATCATCCAGACTATTCGTGCCTTCATCTTACCATATCCGGTTAGTCTTGCCAAACCATCCGGCATCGGCTATAATCGGAGAGCGATATCGAGGTGTAGCGCAGTTGGCTAGCGCGCCTGCTTTGGGAGCAGGATGTCGGGGGTTCAAGTCCCTTCACCTCGACCAGATACGAACGCTAATATTGATACGGCAAGTATCGGCATTAGCGTTTTTATTATATTATTTATAATCATGAGCTATATGCGAGGTGGTAAACAAATGAAATATTACAAGAAAATTATCGGAGAGCGTCTGTATCTTTCACCTGTTAACCCCGATGAAGTAGATACTTATTTGAGATGGATGAATGAGGATAAAACGCTCACGGTAAACTTTGGTCAATATCCTCTGATGGTTTCATCGAAAAGCGATCTGAGCTGGCTTTATGAACCGCCTAAAAACATGCACCGGTATGCGATCGTGCTGCTTGACAATGATCTGTTGGTAGGAAGTATAAGTCTGCATAACATTGACCATCTGAACCGTAACGCGTATATCGGCATCTTTATCGGTGACGATCAGCAAAGAGGCAAAGGTTACGGCGCTGAAGCTATTCGACTGATACTCAACTACGGATTTAAGACAATGAATCTGCATAGCATAAATCTTACAGTACATGCGGATAATACCTGCGGCATCAAATGCTACGAAAAGGTAGGATTCCGGCCGGTTGGCAGATTGCCGGAAGTATTTTTCATTAATGGGAAGTATGTTGATAAGATTTACATGAGTATACTCGAAAGCGAGTTCAAAGGGTAATTCGCCGCCGCATAATTTTGCTGCCGATTGATGCCTGAGCTTACGCTACCCTGACTCGCGCTTTCGATTAATTTGTCAAGCCGCGTAGCCGACCCAATCGCTGATCAGGATGATCAGCGGTATCGTCAGGCAGGAAAAAAGCGTCGAAAAGGTAATCGTCTGCGTTGCCAGGGCGGAATCCTGGTTGAAGCGCTTGGCAAACAGCGCAGTAACCGCCGCTGTCGGCGCGGCAGCCGGGATCAGGCAGGCCAGCAGCAGGACGCGGTCAAAATGCAGGGCATGCAGGATGAACAGGGTAATCAGCGGCACGGCCAGCAGACGCAGCAACGAGGAGACATAGACCTCCGATTTGCTGAACAAGTCGCGCAGCGAAATCGCAGCCATTTGGCCGCCGATGATCACCATGGCCACCGGCGTGTTCAGCGCCGCCAGATAACCGATCACAGCGGTCGGCACGGCCGGCAGGGTGATTCCCAGCAGGAAAAGCGGCACGGCAATCAGGATGGCCACGGTGCCGGGATTGATCAAGGCCTGCCGCAGGCGGATTTCCTTTGAGCGGCCGGACATCAGCAGAACACCGTAAGTCCACTGGGCCAGGTTGAAGGTCATGACATAGACCGAACCGTAGAGCACCCCGCGCGGTCCGAGCACGGCATCGAGGATCGGAATGCACATGAAAACGCAATTCGTGAAGCAGACCGAGAAACTGAGAACCCGGCTCTGGGCATCCGGCCGCCGGCGGAAAACGATCCGGCCCAGAATGGCCCCCAGGGCATGAGTGGCC
>JAEXPB010000283.1 GCA_023438965.1 Bacillota bacterium
ACGACAATACCACCTGGTCTGCTCTGTCCGACGAAAAAGGCAATATCTACGGCGTACCTTACATGTATCCGCACAACCAGGAAGTCGCCAACTTCATGGCCTGCCGCTGGGATCTGATGAAAGCGGCCGGCATCACGGCCATTCCGACGACAATCGACGAATTCTATAACTGCCTGGTCAAACTGAAGAGCTTCTATGGCAGCAAGTACATCATCTTCAGCGGTCCGTTCAAGCCCGCTTCCGAAGGCAACGAGAACTGGGTCATCCCGAAGACCATCGCCAGCGCGTTCGGCATTTATAACGACTGGATGGTCGACAAGAGCGGCAAGGTCATCTACATGACCGAAGCGCCCGGCTTCACCGACATGATCAACTTCCTGACCAAACTGAACAAAGAGGGCCTGCTTGACACCGACTGGGCCGTCAACACCGACAGCACCGTCAACGAGAAGTTCTCCTCCGGCAAGGCGATCATTGCCTGCTCCAACCGCGCCGGCGTCCAGGTCACCACGCCCGCCCAGATGAAGAACCTCAACCTGACCTATGACGACATCAACTACATCGGCGCCCTGAAGGGTTCTGACGGCACCTGCACCTACATGAAAACCAAAGCTCTCAACCAGGTTTCCAGTGTCCTGAAGAACAACACCAATTCGTCTGACGCCATCAACTGGATGAACCTGAAAGTCCAGAAGCAGCTGTTCATCTGCATCGGTGTGGAAGGTACACACTTCACTTATGACAAAGAAGGCGGCATCGCCCCGATCAACCCGATCTTCGCCAATGAGCGCGGCGACTCCTACTGGTATATCGACTGCACCGACCAGCCGGCTTATGAAAAGCAATGGCCGTCCCGTATCCGCAAGTCCGACGCCCAGTGGGCCGCCTTCAATGCGATCACCATCAAGGCCAACAAGGAAACCCCGCAAATCTTTGTTGACAACGCTTTTGCCTTCATGCCTGCCTCCGCTGCCTACACCAAGTACAACACGGCCCTGTTCAAGAGCCTGCAGGACTATATTCTGCAAGTGCTGGCCGGCACCCGCACGATCAACGATCTGACCACCTACAAGAAGGACTGGGGCACCAACGGCGGCGAAGATGTCCGCAAGGAACTGCAGGCCTACTACGACGCCAGCAAAAAGTAAGTTGTGAGTCCGATCATGCCTTTAAGCCTTTGACTGGATGCAAGAGGGCTGCCTCGCCTGAGGAGCCCTCTTGCTCCGTTAAACGCATCGGGCAACCTCACCATTCAGGAGAAAAATTATGGATAAATTGACCTATACCAGGGAATTGCCGGTCAGCCGCGACGTGGATGTGCTGGTCGTCGGCGCCGGCCCGGCCGGCATCGGCGCGGCAGTCAGCGCGGCCCGCAATGGCGCCCGGACATTGGTTTTTGATCAACATGGCTGTGTCGGCGGCATGGCGACCGCCGGTCTGGTCGGCCCGTTCATGACATCCTACGATGCCCGGAATGAAAAGATGATCATCCGGGGCATTTTCGAAGAAATCGTCAACCGCATGAAGAACCTGGGCGGCGCGATCGACCCGGCCCTTGTTCCGCCGGAAGATCCCTGGTCCGGTTTTTACAAGATCGGTCATGCCCACGTCGGACCTTTCGATCATGAATGCTTCAAACAGGTCGCCACGGACATGATCCTGGAATCCGGGGCTGATTTGCTGCTGCACACGCAATTCGTCGATGTCCTTCGGGAGGGCGACCGGATTGCCGGCGTCGTGATCGCCAATAAATCCGGTCTGTCGGTTATCCGCAGCCGCCTGGTCATCGACTGCAGCGGAGATGTCGATGTCGCTGCCCGTGCCGGCGTGCCCTTCGAGCTGGGCCGGGTAGAAGACGGCAATATGCAGCCGGCCACGCTTTTCTTCCGGGTGTGCAATGTGGACACCCCCCGGCTGAAAGCGCATATCCATGAGCACCGGGACGAAATCCGTCCCTTCTATGGTCCGTTCAGCTGGCTGATCCGGGATAAGGCAGTCGAGTGGGGCGATGTGCCCCGCGCTGAGGTTTGCCTGTTCGAAAGTCCGGCCAGCGGCGAATACCGCCTGAATGTCACACGGATCCTGAATATCGACGGCACCAAGGCCGAGGATCTGACCAAAGCGGAGATCATTGGCCTGAAGCAGGCGCACCAGGTTTTCAATTTCCTGAAAAAGTACGCCGCCGGCTTTGAAAACGCCGTCTTCATGGGGACGGCCAGCACGATCGGCATCCGGGAAACCCGCCATATCAGCGGCCGCTACCGGTTGACCGTCGATGATGTCAAGGCTTGCCGGGTTCCGGCCGACAGCATTGCCGTGCTGGCCACCAATATGGACACCCACAATAAGAACGACCCCGGCGGCACTTATTACACGCACGAAAACGGCCCGTTTTTCGGTGTACCTTATCCCTGCCTCGTGCCCAACGGCATCGCCAACCTGCTGGTCGCCGGCCGGGCGATCTCGGCTGACGCGATGGCCGGATCCGCGACCCGCATGATCCCTTGCTGCATCGTGTTCGGCCAAGCAGCCGGCGTCGCTGCGGCGCTGTCCGTCCGCAGCGGTTCTGAGCCTGCCGGCCTGGACGTGCGGGAAATTCGCGCGCTGCTCCTCAGTCAGGGCGCTTATCTGGGCGAATGACAAAGAAAGAGGTATTTCCGATGACCAATATTTTCTACCAGAAATCCGTCCCGGTCCGGGCCGCCTATGACG